>NZ_JBLKKY010000035.1:0-48281 GCF_059438195.1 Paraconexibacter sp. | reverse complement strand
CGCGTCGACGCCCGCCCCGGCGCCGGCCCCGGCGCCCGCTCCGGCGCCCGCTCCGCCCCCCGTCCAGACGAGCGCGTCATGAGCGCGGTCTGGCAGGAGCGTCGGCTGCGTGCGATGGGCAGCGACGTCGCGCTCGTCGGCGGGTCCGGCGAGCTCGCGCTGGCCGAGGTCGAGGCGCGCCTCGACGCTGCCGAGCGGCACGTCCGGCACCTCGACGCCGCCTGGACCCGGTTCGATCCCGCGTCGGATCTCGCGCGGCTCAACGCCTCGTCGTCCGGTCGGGTGGAGGTGCCGGTCGTCCTCGGCGCCGCGATCGCGGCGGCGCTCGCCTGCCGCGTCCGCAGCGGGGGACTGGTCGACCCGACCTTCGCCGCGCCGATCGCGGCGCTCGGCTACGACCGCACGATCGTCGGGCTCGAGCGCGTGTCGCCCGGCGACGTCGCCGACGCGGCCCGAGTGCGTCGCGCTCGCCCCGGGCGTCCGCCGCTGCGCCCCGCCGACGTGCGGGTGAGCGCCGACCGGCGACGCATCGAGCGCGCTCCGGGCGTCGCACTCGACCTCGGGGGCGTGGGCAAGGGACTCGCCGCCGACCGCCTCGCCGCCGTCCTGCGCCCGCTCGACCGCTGGGCCGTCAGCGTCGGCGGCGACCTCCGCTGCGGCGGTCGGCGCCGCGACCTCCTGCAGGACGTCGACGTGACGCATCCGGTGACCGGGGCGGTCGTGCGGCGGCTCGCCGTCGATCGCGGAGCGGTCGCGACGAGCGCCATCACGGCGCGTGCGTGGCGGACGCCGGAGGGCGAGATCGTCCACCACCTCCTCGACCCCGCGACTGGTCGCCCCGCGTGGACGGGCCTCCTGCAGGCGACGGCCGTCGCGCGCACCGCGCTCGTCGCCGAGTGCCGCGCGAAGGAAGCGCTGTTGCGTGGGCCCGCCGGAGCTCGCCGGCTCCTCGCCCGCGACGGCGGCGTCCTCGTGCACGCCGACGGCACGGTGGAGGACGTGGCCCCGGCCGTCCGGCTCGTCCGCGAGGAGGTGGCGGCATGAGCCTCTCCGAGGTCGTCGGCGACCACGGCTGGTGGCTGCTCTCGCGCACCGCCGGCATCGTCGCCCTCCTCGCGATCACCGCCTCGGTGGGGCTCGGCCTCCTCACGGCGATCCGCGAGAAGCGCCGCCCCGGTTTCGCGGCCGCCGTCCGCGCGACCCACGAGCACCTCGCGCTCGTCGGCCTCGTCTCGATCGCGGTGCACGGACTCGCGCTGCTCGGCGACCCGTGGCTGCGACCGGGCGTCGAGGGCATCGCCGTGCCGTTCGCGCTCGACTACGAGACGGTGTGGGTCGGCCTCGGCGTCGTCGGCGGCTACCTCGCCGCGATCCTCGGGCTCAGCTTCTACGTCCGGGACAGGATCGGGCGCGCGCGGTGGCGCGCCGTCCACCGCGCATCGAGCCTCGTCTACGTGCTCGCCGTCCTCCACACGATCGGGGCCGGGACCGACGCCTCGACCGCGTGGATGCAGGTGCTCCTCATCGTCACCGGAGCGCCGATCCTCGCGCTCCTGCTCATCCGCGTCAGCCAGCCGCGGCGTCCGGCTCCCGCTCCGAAGCGGGCAAGTGGACGACCGGCACGGACGCCGGCGTGACGTCCGGGGACGGCATCTCCATGCCCTTCGCCGGGAGGCGCGACATCGCCAGCTCGGTCATCGCGGTGATCGTGAGCGACGGGTTGACGCCGATGTTCGCCGGGACGGCGGAGCCGTCGCAGACCATGAGGTTCTCGTAGCCGAACACGCGCTGCCGCGCGTCGACGACGCCGCTGCGCTCGTCCTCCCCGATGACCGCGCCGCCGAGGATGTGCGCGGTCGTCGGGATGTTGAAGAGCGCCTCGACCGTCGAGCCCTCGGCGATGCCGCCCGTGCGCTCGGCCATCCAGGTGGCCGCGTCGAAGCCGGCCTGGATGAACGTGGGGTTGGGCTTCGCCGGGTCCTGCTCGGTCTGCAGCCGCACGCCCTTCCCGAGGCGCTTCGGCCTCGACCGCAGCGCGATGGCGTTGTCGAGCGTCTGCATGACGAGGATGATCACCGTGCGGCGGCCGTCGCCCTTGAAGAACGTCGCCTTGAAGAAGCGGCGCGGGTGGCGCAGGACGGCCGCGAGGAACTTGAGCGGCCGCGTCACGCGCGTCCCGCCGCCGGTGAGCATCGTGTTGAGGTACTGCATCGCTCCGCCCGCGTCGCCGTAGACGCACGTCTCGATGTGCGTGTCGGGGTCGGGGTAGATGCTCGAGGTGATCGCGACGCGCTGCTGGATGTCCTCGGGGAAGTCGTCCGGGAGCTGGACGCTGAGGATCGCCTCGCTGTTCGTCCGCACGAGCTCGCCGAGCCGGTCGGAGATGCGCAGCGATCCGGCGTGCTTCACCCGCGCGAGGAGGCCGTTCGTGCCGAGTGCGCCCGCGGCGAAGACGACGCCCTTCGCGGTGATCTCACGACGGTCCTTGCGCAGCCACGCCCCGGCGCGCTCGTCGCTGACGACGTATCCGTCGGAGCCGTTGGCGGCGCCGAGCGGACGGACGTCGGTGACCATGCGGCAGTCCTCGACGCGCACGCCCCGGCGCTCGGCGAACCAGAGGTAGTTCTTCACGAGCGTGTTCTTCGCGTTGTGCGGGCAGCCGACCATGCAGCGGCCGCAGTCGATGCAGCCCGTGCGGTCCGGGCCCTCGCCGCCGAAGTACGGGTCGGGGACGGTGACGCCCGGCTCGCCGCGGAAGACGCCGACGCGGGTCTTCTTGTACGTGTCGGCGCAGCCCCATTCCTCGCCGAGCTCCTTGAGGAGCTGGTCGGTGGGGTCGTCGCGGTCGCAGGTGACGACGCCGAGCATGCGCTCCGCCTCGTCGTAGTGCGGGCGCAGCTCCTCGCCCCACTCGCCGAGGTGCGCCCACTGCGGGTCGTCGTAGAAGCGCTGCGGCGCGCGGTAGAGCGTGTTGGCGTAGCCGAGCGAGCCGCCGCCGACGCCCGAGCCGGAGGCGATGAAGATGTCCTTGAAGATCGTGAGCCGCAGGATGCCGCGCATCCCGAGCTCGGGACGGAAGAAGTACCGGCGCAGGTCCCACGTGCTCTTCGGCAGCTCGTCGTCGGCGAAGCGGCGACCGCATTCGAGGACGAGGACGCGGTAGCCCTTCTCGGCGAGCCGCAGCGCGCTCACGCTGCCGCCGAAGCCCGAGCCGATGACGATCCAGTCGTAGTCGTGCCTGCTCTCCGTACCCATCCGCCCATCATGACGGGTGCGTCACCTTCGTGCATCGGCACGGCGCGAGCGGGGTCCAGCGACGGGGGTAGGGTCGTCGCATGAAGATCCGCGCCGCCGTCCTCGAGGAGTTCGCGAAGCCGCTCGTCGTCCAGGAGGTCGACCTCGCCGAGCCGCGGCGGGGTGAGGTCCTCGTCCGCGTCGTCGCGTGCGGCGTCTGCCACACCGACCTGTACACGGCCTCCGGCGTCGACCCCTCCGGCTACGCGCCGACGGTGCTCGGCCACGAGGGGGCGGGCGTCGTCGAGGCGATCGGCGAGGGCGTCACGTCGCTGAAGCCGGGCGACCACGTCGTGACGCTCTTCGCGCCGCAGTGCAAGCAGTGCGAGCACTGCACGTCGGGGAAGACGAACCTCTGCATGGCGATCCGCGAGCAGCAGAACGCGGGCTACCTGCCCGACGGCACGACCCGCCTTTCACGGGACGGCGAGCCGATCCGCCACTTCATGGGCACCTCGACGTTCGCGGAGTACACGGTCATGCCCGAGATCGCGCTCGCGAAGATCACGAAGGACGCTCCGCTCGACCGCGCGTGCCTCTTCGCCTGCGGGCTCTCGACCGGGCTCGGCGCCGCGATGAACACGGCGAAGGTCGAGCCCGGCGCGACGTGCGTCGTCTTCGGCGCCGGCATGGTCGGTCTCGGCGCGGTCGCCGGCTGCCGGCTCATGGGCGCCGAGCGGATCGTCTGCGTCGACCTCTCCGAGGACCGCCTCGAGCTCGCGAAGGGGCAGGGCGCGACGGACGTCATCGTCGCGTCCGAGAGCACGACGCAGCAGATCCTCGACATGACCCGCGGGATGGGCGCCGACTTCACGTTCGAGGCGACCGGCCTCGTGAGCGTCATGCAGCAGGCCGTCGAGTGCGCCCGCATGGGGTGGGGGCTCGCCACGATGGCGGGCGTCGCGGGCAAGGGGGAGACCCTCGACATCATCCCGCGCTGGCTCATCCAGGGCCGTCGCGTCGCCGGATCGTCCTTCGGCGGCGTGAAGGGCCGCGACGAGGTGCCGGTGCTCGTCGAGCGCTACCTCGCGGGCGACATCGACGTCGACGCGTTCATGAGCCACCGCATCACGCTCGACGAGGTGAACAGGGGCTTCGACCTCATGCACGCCCAGGACGGCATCCGCTCCGTCATCCAGTTCGGAGAGGCCTAGGGCGGCCCGCCGTGGGCGGCGGGCTCAGGCTCAGTCGAGGAGCTCGAGCGCGCGCTCGATCGGACGCGCGAGGACGGCGCGGTCGCCGCGCACGACGATCGGCCGCTGCACGAGGGCCGGGTGCTCGACCATGAGCGCGATGAGCCGCTCGTCGCCGACCGACGGGTCGTCGAGCCCGAGCTCCTTGACGAGCGGCTCGCGGGTCCGCAGGACGTCGCGGGGTCCCACCCCCGCCTTGTCGAGGAGCCCGCGGAGCTCCGGCTCGGTGAGCCCGTCGACGTGGTAGCGCACCGACTCCCACTCGACGCCGCGCTCGGCGAGGAGCGCCGCGAGCTTCTTGCAGGTCGTGCAGGTCGGCTTCTCGTACACGAGGAGGTCGCTCACGGCGGCCACTGTAGCCTGGGCGCCCATGACCCGCTCGCAGCGCCTCGTCGCCGGATTCTTCGGGACGATGGGCGTCCTCCACTTCGTCGTCCCCAAGCCGTTCGTCGACATCGTCCCCGACTACCTGCCGGCGAAGAGGGAGCTCGTCTACGCCAGCGGCGTCACCGAGCTCGGCGGAGCGCTCGCGACGCTGCACCCGCGCACGCGCCGGTTCGGCGGCTGGCTCCTCCTCCTCACCCTCGCGGGCGTCTACCCGGCGAACATCCACATGGCGGTGAACCCCGACCGCTATCCGCAGGTCCCGGGCGGGCAGGCGGCCCTCATCGCCCGGCTCCCGCTCCAGTTCCTCTTCGCGTGGCTCGTCTGGAAGGCGACGCTGCGCGAGGACGCCCGCCGCGAAGGCTGAGCGAGCCCGGCCCGCGGCCTCACGCGGGCGGCGGCCACCCCTCGTCCATCTCGTACTCGTCCTCGCCGAGGGCGACGACGACGGGGTCGTTGCCGCGGGCGCTGATCGTGAGGGGCGCCTCCGGCACGTTCGTGTGCCACGTCGCCATCGCGACGTCGATCGGGCCGAGGCGGCGCGAGAGCCCGACGACGGCGCGGGCGTAGTGCTCCATGCCGCCGAGCGGCGCGGCGATCTCGCCGGTCTCCGGCGTCACCTCGAACGGCGGGAGCTGGCGCACGTCGGGCACGTCGGGCTCGGGCACGTCGAGCTCGATCGCGTGGGGGAGGACGACGGTCTCCCCGTCGATCGTCACCTCGATCGGCTTGAGGCGCTCGCAGTCGACGACCGCCGGCCCCTCGCCGGGGTCGCGGGCGACGACGGCGACGGCGCGGATCGCGCCGCTGTCGTGGATGAAGGCGCGGAGGAGCGCGACGACGCGGTCGAGCTCGCCGACGGACGCGACGACGTCGACGGGCTCGTTCTCGGGCTCGGGAGGAACGTCGGACACGCCCCGAAGGATCGCAGGCCCTTCAGGAATCCCGCCGTCGTGCCGAAGGAGTAACGATGCGAGGGCCTGGTCCGGAGAGCCTGCATACCTCGTCGAGCACGACGACCGCCGCACACCCCGCGACCGCCCTCGCGGATCTCAGCGACGAGCTGCTCGCGATCGTGGCGGCCGACGGCGCCCTCGTCGCGAGCGGCGGGGCGTGGAGGCGCGTCCTCGGCCACGACGCGGCGGACCTCACTCCGCGCCGGTTCCGCGGCCTCGTCCACCCCGAGGACCGCGAGGCCTTCGACGCCGCCTGGCGGGACGTCCTCGACGGCGACGGGCGCGAGGAGGTGCTCCTGCGGATCCTCGGCGCCGGCGGCCGCAAGCGCGAGATCACGTGGTCGGCGACCGCGCGCCCGGACGGCACGATCGGCATCCGGGGCCGGGACGACACCGAGCGGCGACGCGCCGAGCTCGACCTCGAGCGCCGGGTCGCCCGCCTCGAGCGCGCGAACAGGGACCTCGAGCAGTTCACCGCGACGGTCTCCCACGACCTCCGCGATCCGCTGCGGATGGTGACCGGCTACCTCGATCTGCTCTCGAGCCGCTGCGCGGACGATCTCGACGACTCCGGCCGCGCGTTCATCCGCCACGCCGCCGACGGCGCCGAGCGGATGCGCGCCCTCATCGACGACCTCCTCGCCTACGCCCGCGTCGGCGCCGACGGCACCCGGCTCGAGACGGTCGACGTCGGCGAGCTGCTCGACGCGGTGCGCGACGACCTGGGTCCCGCGCTCGACGAGTCGGGCGGGGTCATCGAGGCGCACGACCTCCCCGTCGTCGTCGGCGATCCGACCCAGCTCCGCCAGCTCCTCCAGAACCTCGTCGGGAACGCGCTGAAGTTCCGCGCCGCCGACGGTCCGAGGGTCGTCGTCTCCGGCGCCGAGGACGACGAGGAGTGGAGGATCTCCGTCGCCGACGACGGGATCGGCATCCCCGCGGCGCAGCACGGCCGCATCTTCGAGGTCTTCGGTCGCGCCCACGGCCGCGACGACTACCCGGGCACCGGCATCGGGCTGTCGATCTGCCGGCGCGTCGCCGAGCGCCACGGCGGCCGCATCGAGCTCCGCTCGACGCCCGGTGAGGGCAGCGTCTTCACGGTCCGGCTCCCCCGCCGCCCGTCCCCCGGTGCGCGCGAGCAGCGCCGGGACGGCGACGCCTGAGGCTGAGGCGCCGGGTCGCTCGGTCAGGGGCTCAGTCGACGCGACCGGCGATCGGCCGTCCGTCCGCGTCCCACAGCGACAGCCGCCCCGCGCCGTCGGGGTACTCGCCGATCGCGGCCTTGAAGTCCCCGCCGCCGCCGTAGAGCTCGATCGTCGCGGCGCCGCGGGCATCGCCGCCGCGCTGACCGACCCGGGTCCGCAGCGCGCCGCCCTCGTCGAGCAGCTCGACGCCGGTGCCGCCGTCCGGCCACGTCCCGAAGCCCGCGCGGTAGTGACCGTCGCGGTCCCAGAACTCGACGCTGCTCTCGCGGTCGGGGTCGGGCCCCTGCGCGAGCGCGGCGCGGAGGCGGCCGGCGGCGTCCCACATCATCGCCCCGGCGGGGCGGCCCGGCGCCTCGCCGACGTGGACGCGGTGGTTGCGCTCGGCGTCGTAGACGTCGACGCCGGCCGACCCGTCGATCCACGAGCCCGCGGTGAGGCGGAAGACGCCGCCGCGATCGGCGAGCTTCAGCGCGCTCGACCCTCCCGGCTCGACGGTGAGCGTAGCGCGCACGAGCCCGTCGGCGTCGGCGAGGTCGAGCGACAGGCCGCCGTCCGGAGCCGTCCCGAGGCGCGCGCGGACGCGCCCCGCCTCGTCGACGACCTCGAAGGCCCCGGCGCGCAGGGACGCGGGTGGGTTCGTCTCGTCGTCCATGCCCCGGATACGGCCGCCGCCGCGGCGCGGTTCGCTCGCCGTCAGGGCGCGGCGCGCGCGATCCGGTCGGCCACGACGCCCGCCCAGGCGGCGCCGATCGCGCGGAGCGCCTGAGCGCTCGCGTCGTGGTCGTAGGCGACGCGCCGCAGCTCGACCTCGTCGCGGTCGACGTGGAGCAGCGCGTAGGCGGCCCGCGCGTCGCCGTCGAACGGGAGGCCGACGCTTCCGGGGTTGACGACCTCGAGCGCGTGGCCGCCGCGCTCGATCCGCCGCGCGAACTGGACGTGGGTGTGCCCGACGACGAGCCGCCGCTCCCGCACGCTCGCCGCGAGCCTCGCGTCGCCCTCGCCGGCCTCGGGCGCGACGCCCGCCATGTCGTCCCCGGGCGCCGCGTGCACGCACCGGCAGCCCGAGACGAGGACCTCCGTCGGGAGCCCGCCGAGCCGCGCGACCGTCGCGGCGTCGAGCGCCTCGAGCGCCGCGTCCGCGGCGCCGCGGACGACGTCGTTCTCCGGGAGGTCGTCCGCGGGGTGCGTCGCGAGCCACCGGTCCCAGTTCCCCCGCAGCCACGCGGTCGGGAGCTCGATCGCCTCGAGCGCGGCGACGGTCGCGGCGGGCCACGCGCCGAAGGCGGCGGCGTCGCCTCCGAAGACGGCCGCGGTCGCGCCTGCGGCCCGCGCGTCGTCGAGCACGGCCTCGAGCGCCGGGAGGTTGCCGTGGACGTCGTAGAGGAGAGCGACGGAACCTGACATGTGACACGTCTACCATCCCGCGCCGTGGAGCTCCGCGGACCGACGCTCACCCTGCGCCCGCCCGGCCGCCGCGACGTCCCCGCGCTGTTCGCGCTCGGCTCGGATCCCGAGGTGACGCGGTGGTTCTCCTGGGGCCCCTATCGCACGGAGTCCGAGCCCGCCGACTACGTGCGGCGGGCGGAGGCGCGCCGGGAGCGCGGCGAGCAGCTCGACCTCCTCGTCGTCCATCGCGACGACGGGCCGATCGGCGTCACCGGCCTCTCGGAGTGGAGCCGCCGCGACCGCCGGGCCGTCGTCGGGACGTGGTTCGGGCGTCGCTGGTGGGGCACGGGCGTCAACGCCGAGAGCAAGGCCCTCGTCGCGCACCTCGCGTTCGGCGTCTACGGGCTCGAGCGCCTCGGGGCCTACGCCGACGTCCGTCACGCCCGCTCGCAGCGCGCGCTCGAGGGCCTCGGCTTCTCCCGCGAGGGCGTCCTGCGCGCCTTCCACCGTCACGGGGACGTCCAGAAGGACGTCGCCATCTTCTCGCTCCTGCGCGGCGACTGGGAGGCCGGCGAGCGCTGGCGCGTCCCCGTCGAGCTCGTCGGGGAGCCGCCGGCCGCCTTCAGGATCCCCTGAGGCGCGTCAGGCCCGGCGCGACTCCCAGCGGAAGCCGCGCACCGCGAGGACGACGCCGGCGACGCCCCAGAGGCAGACGATCGCGAGACCGCTGAGGTTGTCCCCGAGGGAGGCGCCGGTCACCATCGCGCCGGAGAGCCCGTCGATGAGGTGGGTGAGCGGCAGGGCCTGCGCGATGTCGCGCAGCACGTCCGGCGCGTCCTCGGCGTCGAAGAAGACCCCGGAGATGAAGATGACCGGGAGGAAGACGATGTTCACGTACGCCGGCGCGGCGTCGAAGTTCGGGATGACGTGCGACCAGGCGACGCCGAGCGCGGCGAGCGTGACGACGCCGACGAGGACGAAGACCGCGAGCTCGAGGTAGTCCCGCGGCCAGTCGACGCCGAAGAGCGCCTTGCCGGCGAGGACGACGAGCGACACCTGGACGACCGTGTTCGTCACCGCGTTGGCGAAGATCCCGACGAGGTACGACCACGAGGGCATCGGGGTCCCGCGCATCCGCTTGAGGACGCCCTGCTCGCGGAGGAAGACCATGTTCATCGCGAGCGCGCTGAAGGTCGTCGACATGACGCTCATCCCGGCGATGCCGGGGACGATGACGTCGAGGTCCTCCTGCGACCCGGCGAAGATCGCCCCGAAGAGGAGGAGGAACAGCAGGGGCAGGATGAAGTTGAAGAACGCCGCCGACGGGTTGCGCCAGAACATCCGGCGCTCGAGCCGGTACTGGTGCCAGGCGAGCGTGAGGCCGTCAGCCACGGGCCGTCGCCTCCTCGTCGGCCTGCTCCTCGGCCGTGAGCTCGAGATAGACGTCCTCGAGCGTCGGGCGCGTCACCGTGAGGTCGCGCAGCGGCTCGTCGCGGGCGAGCGCGGCGCTCGTGAGCTGGTGCAGGAGCGCCGTCGGGTCCTCGGTCTCGCGCGTCTGGAGCGTGCCGTCCTCGCCCCGCCACGTCACCCGGGTCCGGGTCGAGGAGCCGAGCTGGGCGGGGGGGCCGACCGCGACGATGCGGCCCTCCTTGAGGATCGCGACGCGGTCGCACAGCGCCTGCGCCTCGTCGAGGTAGTGCGTCGTGATGAGGACCGTCTTCCCGAGCTCCTGGAGCGACCGCACGACGTCCCAGGCCTGCCGCCGCGCCGCCGGGTCGAAGCCGGTCGTCGGCTCGTCGAGGAAGATGAGCTCCGGGTCCCCGACGAGGGCGAGCGCGAAGTCGAGCCGCCGGGCCTGGCCGCCGCTGAGGGTCCGGGTCCTCGCGCCGGCGAGGTCGGAGAGCCCGGCGAGGCCGAGCACCTCGTCGACGTCCCGCGGGCGGGGGTACATGCGGGCGAAGTGCTCGACGGCCTCGCGCACCTCGATGTGCCTGTAGAGGCCGGTCGACTGCAGGACGATGCCCACGCGGGCGCGGAGCTCGCGGGAGCGCTGCGCCGGATCGTGGCCGAGCACCGACACGATGCCGCTCGTGCGCGTCCGGTACCCCTCGAGGATCTCGACGGTCGTCGTCTTGCCCGCGCCGTTGGGTCCGAGCAGCCCGAAGACCTCGCCGCGGTGGACGTCGAAGTCGATCCCGCGGACGGCGTCGTGGGTGCCGTAGGACTTGCGCAGCTCGCGGACGAGGATGGCGATGTCGGCCGACGAGGTGGCGGGCATCGGCACCATCATGTCAAGCTGCGCCCCGTGCGATGCGCGTGCATCGACGTCGGCTCCAACACGACGCGCCTGCTCGTCGCCGAGCCGGACGGCCCGCTCCTCCGTGAGATCGCCGCCGAGCGCGTCTTCACGCGCATCGGCGCGGCCCGGGCCGGTGGCGGGCCGATCCCGCCGGCGACGGTCGCCGACGTCGCCCGCGTCGTCGCCGAGCAGGTCGCGCAGGCGCGGCGTCTCGGCGCCGAGCGGCTGCGCGCCGTCGCGACCGCGGCGGTCCGCGGCGCGCCGAACGCGGCCGCGCTCTGCGACGCCGTCCGCGCGTCCGCCGAGATCGAGCTCGAGGTCGTCGCCGCCGAGGAGGAGGCGGCGCTCGCCTTCCTCGGCGCGACCGGCACGTGCCCGGGGGCCGAGCCGCCCGAGGCCGAGCGCGCCGCTGCCGAGCGCCCGATCGCGGTGGTCGACGTCGGAGGAGGCTCGACCGAGCTCGTCGCCGGGACGCCCGCGGGCGGCGTCGAGTGGACGGTCTCGCTGCCGATCGGCTCGAGCGTCCTCGGGCTCTCGGAGACCCCCAGCGCCGCCGACCGGCTCGAGGCGCTCGTCGCCGAGGTCGCCGCCGCCTTCGAGGGGGTCGTCCCGCCCCCCGTCGACCGGGCCGTCGCCGTCGGCGGGAGCGCGGGCTCGCTGCGTCTCCTCGTCGGTGACCAGCTCACCCCCGCTGCGCTCGGGCGGGCGCTCGACCTCCTCTCCTCGACGCCGGCCGATGAGGTCGTGCGGCGCCACGGCCTCCATCCCGAGCGGGTGCGGATGCTCCCGGCCGGTCTCGCGATCCTCGCCGCCGCGGGCCGGACTCTCGGCGGCGCGCCGCTCGAGGTCGGTCGCGGCGGGCTGAGGGAGGGCGTCGTCCTCCGCGAGCTCGCGCTCGTCCGCTGACGGGACCGTGCCCGCACCCCTGACGGGGCGGGGGCGGGCGGCTAGCATCGTCCGCATGGCGAAGGCCCGCGAGATCCCCGGACTGCGTCCCGACATGAGCTTCGCCGAGGCCGCGGCCCGCACGGTGAGGGTCCGGTCGCAGGAGCTC
Source organism: Paraconexibacter sp. (assembly GCF_059438195.1). Taxonomy (NCBI): domain Bacteria; kingdom Bacillati; phylum Actinomycetota; class Thermoleophilia; order Solirubrobacterales; family Paraconexibacteraceae; genus Paraconexibacter; species Paraconexibacter sp. The sequence goes on along the minus strand of NZ_JBLKKY010000035.1, from coordinate 36,510 downwards.
GTCGATCACGCCGACGGCGTCCTCGACGTCACCGAGATCGAGCGCGTCCACGCGATGCGCGTCGCGAGTCGGCGGCTGCGCGCCGTCCTCGAGATCCACGCGGCCTGCTTCCCCGCGAAGCTCCACCGCTCCGTCCTCCGGGACGTGAAGGCGCTCGCGGACGCGCTCGGAGCGCGCCGCGACCCCGACGTGCAGCTCGCCGCGCTCGAGCGGTTCGCCAAGAAGGTCGGAGAGGGGGAGAGGCCGGGAATCGAGCTCTTCGCCGCGGCCGCCCGCGCCCGTCAGTCGGAGGGCAACGGGGTCCTCGCCGCCGCCGTCGCGGACATGCGCGAGCGTGATCTCGCCGGCCGGCTCCGCGCGCTCGCCGACGCCGCCGCGCCCCCGGACGAGGCGGCCGCGGACCGCGACGCCGCGGAGCTGGACATCGCGACGGAGGACGTCGCCTCGGCCGGTCCCGAGCCGCCCGGGACCGCCGATCCCGAGCCGATCGCGGTCGCCGCCGAGCCGGTCCCGGACGCGTCGGTGCCCGTGCCGGGCTCGGCCCTCGCGATCGTCCCGGTGGGCCGCGACGGAGGCGGGCCGCAGGAGGACGTCGCGGCCGAGGCGCCCGACACGGGCGGCGGCTGGCCCGGAGGGTGGGGGGCGCGCGCATGAAGGCGAAGAAGGTGAAGGGCCTCGACCCGACGGGCACGCTCGCCGACAACGTCGAGCGCATCGTCCGCGCCCGATCCGACGAGGTCCACGCGTTCGTGCCCGCGGCGCTCGACCCGGAGGAGGTCGAGGCGCTCCACGACATGCGGATCGCGGCGAAGCGCCTGCGCTACATCCTCGAGCTGCACCACGGCGCGTTCGGCCCCTACGCGGAGACCGCCGCGAAGCGCGCGAAGCAGCTCCAGGACGTCATCGGCGAGATCCACGACTGCGACGTGACGATCCCCGAGGTCGACGAGATGGTCGCCCGCTGCCGTCGCGAGGACGCCGAGGAGCTGCTGCGGCGCAGGAAGCCCACCGCGGCCGACGTCGATCCGGCGGCCGCCGCCGACCTCCCGCACGCCGAGCACTACCGCGGTCTCGAGGCGCTGCGGACCCATCTCAGCGCTCGCCGCGCCCACCTCTACGGCCGCTTCCTCGAGCTCTGGCGCGACCTCCAGCGGGAGGGCTTCCGCGCCCGTCTCGAGTTCGCCGTCGCCGAGCGGGCCGGCGGCTTCACACCGCATTCACACCCGGCCGCCGCAGGCCGCCTACCGTCGGCCGAGCGATGACCGATCCGAGCGTGCCCGCGCAGGACCCGATCCGGGCGATCGACACCGCCTCGCTCGGGGCCGAGCCCGAGGACGTCCCCGCCGATCTCAACTCCCCGGACCTCTACACGAACCGGGAGATCTCCTGGCTCGGCTTCAACGACCGCGTCCTCCAGCTCGCCGAGGACCCGAGCCAGCCGCTGCTCGAGCGCGTGAAGTTCGCCGCGATCTTCAGCTCGAACCAGGACGAGTTCTTCATGGTCCGGGTCGCCGGCCTCCACGACCAGGTCGACGCCGGCCTCGCCGACCGCGGGCCCGACGGGCTCACGCCGTCGGAGACGGTCGACGAGATCCGCAGCATCGTCACCGGTCTCGTCGCGCGGCAGTCCGCGTGCGTGCAGCGCGACCTCCGGCCCGCGCTCGAGGAGCACGGCATCCGGATCGTGTGCATGGAGGACGTGAGCGACCTCGAGCGTGACGAGCTCGCGCAGCGCTACCGGCGGCAGATCTTCCCCGTCCTCACGCCGCTCGGGGTCGGGCTCGGCCGTCCGTTCCCGTACATCTCGAACCTCTCGCTCAGCCTCGCGGTGCTCGTCCGCGATCCCGTGACCGGCGTGACGACGTTCGCGCGCGTCAAGGTCCCCAAGGAGAACGTCCCGCGGTTCATCGAGACCTCGCAGCACACGTTCGTGCCGCTCGAGGACGTCATCGCCGCCCACCTCGACGCCCTCTTCCCCGGGATGGAGATCGTCGACCACGCGGTCTTCCGCGTCACCCGCGACGCCGACTTCGAGGTCTCCGACGAGGCTGACGACCTCCTGCGGGCCGTCGAGGCGGAGCTGCGCCGGCGCCGCTTCGGAGAGGTCGTCCGCGTCGAGGTCGAGCACGACATGAGCCCTGCGCTGCGCCGCCAGCTCGTCGAGGCGCTCGGCGTCGAGGAGCGGCAGGTCTACGACATCGAGGGCCTCATCGACCTCGAGGACCTGTGGGCGATCGTGAAGCTGCCCGGCTTCGCGGAGCTGCGCGACGTCCCGTGGTCGCCGGTGACGCAGCCCCGGCTCCAGGGAGAGGACGAGGGGAAGGCCGACATCTTCGCGGCCATCCGCCAGGGCGACATCCTCGTCCACCACCCCTACGACTCGTTCGCGACGTCCGTCGAGCGGTTCGTCGAGCAGGCGGTCGCCGACCCGGACGTCCTCGCGATCAAGCAGACGGTCTACCGGACCTCCGGGGACGCGCCGCTCATCCCGTCGCTCATCCGCGCCACCGAGCGCGGCAAGCAGGCCGTGTGCCTCGTCGAGCTGAAGGCCCGGTTCGACGAGCGCGCGAACATCGGATGGGCGCGCGCCCTCGAGGAGGCGGGCGTCCACGTCGTCTACGGCCACCCGGCCCTCAAGACGCACGCGAAGTGCGTCCTCGTCGTTCGGCGCGAGGGGGACGGCGTCCGCCACTACGTCCACGTCGGGACGGGCAACTACCACCCGACGACGGCGCGCCTCTACACGGACTTCGGGCTGTTCACCTGCGACGAGGAGATCGCCGGCGACGTCGCCGACATGTTCAACTTCCTCACCGGCTACGCGCGGCCGCAGGCGTACCGGCGGGTCCTCGTGGCGCCCGCGCACCTCCGCGACGGGATCATCGACGAGATCGAGCGGACGATCGGCGCCCACGAGGAGGGCCGCCACGCGCGGATCACGATGAAGATGAACGCGCTCGTCGACAAGCGCTGCATCCGCGCGCTCTACCGGGCCTCGCAGGCCGGGGTGCCGGTCGACCTCAACATCCGCGGGATCTGCTCCCTCGTGCCCGGTGTTCCCGGGGTCTCCGACAACATCCGCGTGACGTCCGTCGTCGGCCGCTTCCTCGAGCACTCCCGGATCTTCGCCTTCGAGCGCGGGGACGAGCAGCGCGTCTTCATCGGGTCGGCGGACCTCATGCCGCGCAACCTCGACACCCGCGTCGAGCTCGTGACGCCGGTCGACGACCCGAGCCTGCGCGACGATCTGCTCGACGCGCTCGAGCGCTGCCTCGGGGACGAGATGAACGCCTGGGACCTCGCCGCCGACGGGACGTGGACCCGCCGCACGCCCGGCCCGGAGGCGCGGTCCGTCCATCGCGAGCTCATGCTCGGGCACCACGCCCGGGCGCAGGAGACGATGTCGTAGGGCGGTCGCGCGGACGGGCCGGGCCGGGGCCGCCGCAGCCGGTCGCTCAGCGGCTCGAGCGCTCACCGAGCGCCGCGCAGAGGACGTCGACGACGTGGCGGATCCGCCTCGTCCGAAAGCCGCGCGTGCGGACGCTCGTCCCGAGCCCGGCCAGCATCGTGTCGTCGTGGGCGTAGGGGAAGAAGCAGAGTCCGATCATCGAGATGAGGAGCTGCCGGCGCTCGTCGCCCTTTCGGGGCGAGCCCGGGAGCGCGTCGAGGATCGCCTCGAGCCCTTCCTGCATCGCGGTCGAATGCGGTGGCCGGGAGGCTCCGGCGCGCCGGCCTTCGTGGAGCGCCTCCCACGCCATGAGGCGGACGAACGTCGGCGTCGCGTCGAGGAAGCCGACGTACGCGCCCACGAGTTCGGTGAGCACGTCGCGCAGGTCGTCCTCGGCGAGCGGGGCGAGAGCGTCGACCTGCGCACGGACCCGATCGACCACCGGCCGCAGCCTCTCCTCTCGTCGGGCGAAGAGCCTCTCGAGGACCGCCTCGTAGAGGCCGTCCTTGCCGCCGAAGAAGTAGGCGGGCAGCGCCGACGACGCGCCTGCATCGGCGGCGATCCGTCCCATCGCCGCGCCGTCGTAGCCGTCGCGGGCGAACGCGACCTCGGCGGCGTCGAGGATCCGCTCCCGGCTCGCGCCGGCGTCCCGACGACGACCTTGTGTGCTTATTGATCGATCAGTAAGTTGCTTGGCCATGGTCACCGTGTCCCTGGACGTCGGGTCACCCTACGCCTACCTCGCGCTCGAACGCGCTCCGGGCCTCCTGCCCGGAGTCGAGATCGTCGCCGCACCTGTCCTCCTCGGCGCGATGTTCCGCGCGACCGGACGTGTCTCGTGGGCGACGACCGCGGCGCGCGAGACGGGGATGCGTGACGTCGAGCGCCGGGCCGCCGCCGCCGGCCTGCCGCCGGTCCGCTGGCCCGATCCGTGGCCGGGTGATGGACTGCGAGCGATGCGTGGCGCCGTCCACGCGACCCGCCTCGGCCGCAGCACCGAGTACGCGCGGGCGGCGATGCGCGTCGCGTTCGCCGACGGCGAGAGCCTCGAGCGGCCCGAGGCCATCGCCCGTGCCGCCGAGGCCGCGGGCCTCGATCCCGACCTCCTGCTCGCGGCGACGGACGACGACCTGATCAAGCGAGAGCTGCGTGAGCGCACCGAGGCGGCGCTCGCCGCCGGGATCGTGGGTGTCCCCACCTTCAGCGTCGACGGCGAGCACTTCTGGGGCGACGACCGCCTCGGCGACGTCGCGGCGCGACTGAACGCACGAGGCGTCGCGCCATGAGCCTCGCCGGCATCGCCTGCGTCGACGGCGTCTGGTTCGACGACGCCGCGGAGGCGTCGGTGAGCGTGCTCGACCACGGGCTGCTCTACGGCGACGGCGTCTTCGAGGGCATCCGCTTCTACGACGGCGAGCCGTTCCTCCTCGGTGCCCACCTGCGGCGGCTGCGGGCGAGCGCCCGCGCGCTCGCGCTCGGCGTTCCGTGGGACGACGACGAGCTCGGGGAGCTCTGCCGGGAGGGGGCGCGTCGGTCGGGGCTCGCCGACGGCTACCTCCGACTGCTCCTCACGCGCGGACGCGGCGCGCTCGGCGTCTCGCCGCACACGTGCCCGCGGCCGTCGCTCGTCCTCATCGCCGCGCCCTTGTCGCTCTACCCGGCCGAGGTCCGCGAGCACGGCGTCGACGTCGTGACGAGCGCGCTGCGACGCGCCGCCGGGGATGCGCTCCCTCCGCAGGTGAAGTCCCTCAACTACCTCACGAGCGTCCTCGCGGCGATCGAGGCGCGGCGGCAGGGCGCGCACGAGGCGCTCCTCCTCGACGCCTCGGGTCGCGTCGCCGAGTGCAGCGCCGACAACGTCTTCGTCGTCTCCGGCGGCGTCGTGCGCACGCCGCCCGACGCCGACGGGGCCCTGCGCGGGATCACCCGCGACCACGTCGCCGGGCTGCTCCGGGCCGACGGCGTCGCCGTCGAGTCGGCTCCGCTCGTCCTCGCCGACGTGTGGACGGCCGACGAGATCTTCCTCACGGGGACGGGGGGCGGAGGTCGTGCCCGTCGCGCGCATCGACGGCCGAGCGCTGCCCGCCGCGCCCGGCCCGCTCACGCTCCGGGCCCGGGAGCTCTTCGCGGCGTCGGTCCGTCAGTCCCCGGGCACGCTCGCCCGCACCTGATAGAGGCTCGTGAAGCCCGTCGCGAAGCCGTTGCGAGCGGCCCGGAGGTAGAGGCGCCACACGCGCACGCGCTCGTCGCCGGCGAGCCGGCGGGCCTCGTCGAGGCGCGCGTCGAGGCGCTCGATCCAGTGCGTGAGCGTGCGGACGTAGTGGTGGCGGAAGTCCTCGACGTGGTGGGTCTCGAAGCCGGCCCGCTCGAGCGCCGTCTGGATGCGCGAGAGGTGGAGCGGGGCGGCGTCGGGGAAGACGTAGCGCTCCGAGAACGGCCCGGCCTCGGGATCGCCGACGCGCAGCCGCGCGATCCCGTGGTTGAGGAGCCGGCCGCCGGGACGCAGCTGCGCCCGCAGGACCCGCGCGTATTCGTCGATCTGCGCGTTGCCGACGTGCTCGACCATCCCGATCGAGGCGATCGCGTCGTAGGGGCCGTCGGCGACGTCGCGGTAGTCCATGACGCGGATCTCGACGCGGTCGCCGACCCCCGCGGCGGCCGCTCGCTCGCGGGCGAGGCGCGCCTGCGGCTCGGAGAGCGTGAGCCCGACGACGTGGACGCCGTGGCGGCCGGCGGCGTGGATCGCGAACGAGCCCCAGCCGCATCCGACGTCGAGGACGCGCTCGCCGGGCCGGAGCGCGAGCTTCGCGCACACGAGCTCGAGCTTCGCCTCCTGCGCCTCGTCGAGGCCGACGTCCATGTCCTCGGCGCCGTCGCGGCGGAAGACCGCGCACGAGTAGGTCATCGAGGCGTCGAGGAAGAGGGCGAAGAAGTCGTTGGAGACGTCGTAGTGGTGGCGGACGGAGCGGGCGTCGCGCTCGGCGGAGTGACGGCGCCCGCGCGGCCGCAGCTCGGCGGCCGGCGGCTGCGGCGGGAGGACCGGGCCCATCGCGCGCGCGGCGGCGAGGGCGAGCCCGGCCTGTGCGCGCCGGTCGATCGGCGGGGGCTTCCAGTGCTCGAGGACGTCGATGACGCCGTCGAGGTCGTCGACCTCGAGGAGGCCGCTCACGTACGCGCGGCCGATGCCGAGCTGGCCGGGCGCGCGGAGCACGTGCGCGAAGGCGCGCCGGTCGGCGACGCGGAAGGTCGGGCCGCCGGTGCCGTCGGTCCGGTCCAGGCGCTGCCCGTCCCACATCTCGATGGTGAAGGGACGGCGGGGGAGCGCCTGCTCGAGACGCCGGAGGAAGGCGGTCGTCGCGGGCATGGTCCGACCCTAACCGAGCGGGCGGGCGGCGCCGGCGATGCGGGCCGCGCACGCGGCGATCGTCGCGGCGTTGATGTCGACGCCGTCGTCGACGTCCGGCGGGTAGCCGCCGGCGAGCGTGACGACGACGGGCAGCCCCGCCCCGAGCGCCGCGTCGAGGACGATCTCGTCGCGGGCGAGGAGACCGGGCTTCGTGAGCGCGAGCCGGCCGAGGCCGTCACCTTCCCACGGGTCGGCCCCTGCGAGGTAGAGGACGATCTCCGGCCTCGCGGCTCGCAGCGCGACGGCGAGCGCCTGCTCGAGCGACGAGAGGTAGAGGTCGTCGCCGGTCCCCGCCGGAAGCTCGACGTCGAGATCGGAGGGGATCCGCGTGAAGGGGTAGTTGCGCTCGCACTGGACGCTGAGCGTGAAGGCGTCCGGGTCCGGGCCGAGGAGCTCGGCGGTGCCGTCGCCCTGGTGGACGTCGCAGTCGACGACGAGGACGCGGCGCAGCCGACCTTCGCGCCGCAGCTCGGTCGTCGTCACCGCGAGGTCGTTGAAGAGGCAGTACCCGCGGGCCGACGCGTGACCCGCGTGGTGCGTCCCGCCGCCGAGCATGATCCCGACCTGCTGGCCGTCGAGGGCGTCGCGCGCGGCGCGCAGCGTCCCGCGCGTGCCGCGCCGGGCGCGCTCGACGAGCTCGGGGGACCACGGCAGCCCGAGGACGCGCGACTCGCGGCGGTCGAGGGCCCCGGTGCGCATCCGCTGGAGGAAGGCCTCGTCGTGGACGCGCGCGAGGACGTCCCAGCCGACGGGCGCCGGCGTGTCGGCGCGGGTCACGAGCCCGTCCGCGAGGACGCGGTCGCGCAGCCGCGCGTACTTCGCGAGCGGGTAGCGGTGCCCCGCCGGCAGCGGGAACGTGTGGTCGGCGTGCGTCCAGACGCGCATCACCGAGGACTACGTCCCGGCGCCCCGCGGGGGGCGAATCGAACGCGCGTTGATTTGACGCCCATATAGGGGGTGAATCGAACGCGCGTTGATTTCGCCCCCGGCGCGGCGGAGCGCTGGGAGGGGCGAATCGAACGCGCGTTGATTTGACGCCCATATAGGGGGTGAATCGAACGCGCGTTGATTTCGCCCCCGGCGCGGCGGAGCGCTGGGAGGGGCGAATCGAACGCGCGTTGATTTGACGCCCATATAGGGGGTGAATCGAACGCGCGTTGATTTCGCACCCCCCCCCCCGGCGCGGCGCCCGCCGCGCTCGCACCCCCGCACCCGCGCCCACCTACCAGTGCACGCCCTTCATGAGGTTCGCCATCGCGAGCTGCTCCATGCTCGCCTTCTCGTCGCCGCCCTTCTCGCCGCGGGCGGCCGCGGACTCGGGGAAGACCTTGTACGCCATGTGGAGGACCTGGTCGCTCACCTTCGGCGCGAGGGCGTAGAGGACCTCGCCGAACGTGCCGAGCCGCGTGTTGATCTGCTTCGGCTTGGACCGGAAGGCCTCGCAGATCATGTCCGCGGCCTCCGCGGGGCTGATCGTCGGGAAGTTGTCGTACATCTTCGTCGGGGCGATCATCGGCGTCCGCACGAGCGGCATGTGGATCGTCGTGAAGTGGATGCCGTCGCCGATGACCTCCGAGCTCACGACGCGCGTCCACCCGTCGAGAGCGGACTTCGACGCGATGTAGGCGCTGAAGCGCGGGGGAGACGTCTGGACGCCGATCGAGCTCACGTTCACGACCTGCCCGAAGCCGCGCTCCTGCATCGACGGCAGCAGGCACATGATGAGCTTGATGGCGCCGAAGTAGTTGAGCTGCATCGTGCGCTCGAAGTCGTGGAAGCGGTCGTGGCTGAGCTTGATCGACCGCCGGATCGAGCGGCCCGCGTTGTTGACGAGCATGTCGACGCGGCCGTGGTCGGAGAGCGCGCGCTCGGCGAGGTCCTCGATCGACTCGAGGCTCGTGAGATCGGCGGAGTAGACGTGCGCCTTCCCGCCGGCGTCCTCGATCTCCCGCTGGACCTCCTGCAGCTTGTCCGCCGAGCGGGCGACGAGGAGCGGGGTCGCGCCGGCCGCGGCGAGCTTGAGCGCCGCCTCCTTGCCGATCCCCGACGAGGCGCCCGTGATCATGACGACCTTGCCCTTGACGGCGGCCTCGAGCGAGCGGTCCTTGAAGAGGTCGGGGTCGAGGTGGCGCTCGTAGTAGGCCCACAGCTCGTCGGCGTACTCCTCGAGCGGCGGGACCTCGATGCCCGTCCCCGCGAGGGCCCGCTCGGCGTCCCGCGTGTCGAAGTCGCACGAGAAGCCGACGTGCTCGAGGACCTCGCCGGGGATGCCGACCTCGGCGAGGATCGAGTCGCGGACGCCCTTGAGCTGGGGGAGCTTGAGGAGCATCGAGATCGCGCCCTTCGGCAGCGCGTCCGTGAGGCGCTTGTCGATGCGCATGGCGAGCTGAGGCGCGTGCGCGGCGCGGGCGAAGACGTTGAGGACCTCGCCGGAGCGCATCGAGCGCGGCGCGGCGAGGTGGAAGGCCTGGCCGTCGAGCCCGTCCTCGTGGGCGATGTGGTCCATCGCCTTCGCGACGAAGTCGACGGGCACGATGTTCGTCCGGCCGAGCTCGGGGCCGACGAGCGGCACCCACTCGGGCAGGGCGTGCCGTGCCCGCTGGATGAGCTTGAAGAAGTAGTAGGGGCCGTCGATCTTGTCCATCTCGCCGGTCTTCGAGTGACCGACGACGATCGCGGGCCGGTAGACGCGCCAGGGGACCTTCGTCTCCTCGCGGGCGATCCGCTCGCTCTCGAACTTCGTCCGGTGGTACGCGGACGGGAGCGTCTGCCCCTCGTCGAACATGTCCTCGCGGAAGAGGCCCTTGTGGAGGCCCGCCGCGGCGACCGACGAGGTGTGGTGGAAGCAGCCCGCCTTCACGGCGTTCGCGAACGCCACCGCGTTGCGCGTGCCGCCGTTGTTGAGCGCCTCGTTGCGCTCGTCGTCGGCGGTCATGTCGTAGATCGCCGCGAGGTGGAAGACGTGGTCGATCTCGCCCTTGTGCTCGGAGATCCACTCCTTGTCGACGCCGAGCCTCGGCTTCTCGAGGTCGCCGACGACCGGCTTGACGCGCTTCTTCGCCTTCGGCCCCCACTGCGCGCGGAGGGCGTCGAGCTTCTCCTTCGAGCCGGAGCGCACGAGGACGTGGATGTCGCCCTTGCGGTTGTCGAGCAGCTCCTGCACCAGGAACCGCCCGATGAACCCGGTCGCGCCGGTCACGAAGTACGCCATGTCGCTGCTCTCCTCCCAGGAACCTGCAGGTCCGCGCAACCCTATACGGGGCGCTGACGGGCGGAGGGGAGTGGCGTGCGGCGGGGCGGGGACGGCGATGCGCCGCGGAGGACCGCGGCGCGGAGGGGGCTGCTACCAGCCGCCCTTCCAGATCTCGTCGTTCGCGCGGTGCTTGACAGCGGCCTTCTTCGCGTCCTTCCGGCGGTCGAGCGACCACTGGATGAGCGACATGAGGAAGATGAAGGCCGGGAAGAAGCCGATGAGGATGAAGCCGGCCTTCGTGATGATCTTGTCGTTCACCTCGCCGTAGAGGCCCTCTCCCGAGGCCTGCGCGAACGCCTGCGGGGCGAGGATCGCGAAGGTGACGAGGGTGGCGACGGCGGTACGGGCGGCGCGGGTCATCTCGTCGTGGATCGTATAGAACGAGGGCCTCATGTCGTCTCTCGAGCGAGAACGGCGTGGCGCCGGGATCGAGATCCTGCGCCTCGACCGCCCCGACGTCCGCAACGCGCTCGACCGCGCGACGCTCCGCGAGCTCCTCGCCGCGCTCGACGAGCTCGCCGCCGACGAGGCGCTGCGGGTGCTCGTCGTGTCGACGACGTCGACCACCGCGCTGTGCGCCGGCGCCGACGTCGGCGAGACGCTGACGGCCGAGGAGGGGGTCGAGCGCATGGCGCTCTTCGCCGAGGTCTACGCGCGCTTCGAGGCCGTCGAGGTGCCGACGATCGCGGTGTGCGTCGGCAACGTCGTGGGCGCCGGGGCCGAGCTCGCCGCCGGCTGCGACCTGCGCGTCGGCGGCGACAACCTCAAGCTCGCGTGGGCCGGTGCGCGGCTCGGCGTCCCCGTGGGGCCGGCGCGCCTCGCGCCCCTCGTCGGCCTCAGCGTCGCGAAGGACCTCGTCTTCACCGGCCGCGTCGTCGGCATGGACGAGGCGAAGGCGCTCGGGCTCCTCCACCGCACCGCGGCGGCCGACGCCGCCGAGGACGAGGCGGTCGCGCTCGCCGAGGTCCTCGAGGCGAACAGCGGACCCGGCCTGCGGACGCTGAAGGCGATGTTCCGCGAGTACGAGGGGCTCCCGCTCGCCGAGCGGGTCGCGCGCGAGAACGCGGGCCTCGTCGCGTTCCAGAGCGAGGGCGCCGGACTGCCGCAGCGCCCGCGCGGCTGACGCGCGCGACCGGTCGCGTCGTCCGGGCGCCGCCGCGTCGTACCCTTGGGTCGATGGCCGTGATGATCGCCTCCGACCTCGCCAAGGACATGGCGGGGGAGCCGCTCCTGCGCGGCGTGTCGTTCAAGCTCGAGCGTCGCGACCGGCTCACGATCGCCGGGCGCAACGGCGCCGGGAAGACGACGCTGCTCCGCATGCTCGCGGGCGAGACGTCGATCGACGGCGGCGAGCTCGTCCTCGAGAAGGGCTGCAAGGTCGTGCTCCACGACCAGCGGCCGCCCCGAGACCGGGACGTCACGCTCCGCGACTACGTCCTCTCCGCGAACACCGAGCCGCTCGAGCTCGAGGAGGAGCTGCGGGCGCTCGAGGCGAGGATGGGGGAGGGCGACGAGTCGGTCTTCAACCGCTACGCGGACGTCCAGGCCCGGTACGAGGCGGCCGGCGGCTACGGGTGGCGGGAGCGCGCGCAGGGCGTCATCCACGGCCTCGGGTTCGTGGACGGCGACCTCGACCGCGAGCTGAAGACGTTCTCCGGCGGGCAGCTCACCCGGGCCTCGCTCGCCCGTGCGCTCGCCGCCTCGCCCGACCTCCTGCTCCTCGACGAGCCGACGAACCACCTCGACATCGAGTCGCTCGAGTGGCTCGAGCAGACGCTCGTCGACCTCGACGCGGCGGTCATCATGGTCGCCCACGACCGCTGGTTCCTCGAGGCGGTCGGCACCTGCGTCCTCGAGCTCGAGGCGGGCCGCGCGCGGTTCTTCAACGGCACGTGGCACCAGTGGCGCAAGGAGCAGGCCGCCCGCGAGCTCGCGCTCGGCCGCGCCATCGAGAAGCAGCAGGCCGAGATCGCGCGGATGGAGAAGTTCATCGAGCGGTTCCGGGCGAAGGCGACGAAGGCGCGGCAGGCGCAGTCGCGGGTGAAGGCGCTGGACAAGATCGAGCGGATCGAGCGCGACCCGCGCGACACGCGCGAGCTCGGCTTCTCGTTCAAGCCGCCGGAGCGCTCCGGCCGGGTCATCTTCGAGCTCGAGGACATCCACATCGAGATCCCCACCGACCCGCCGAAGGTCCTCCTCTCCGACGCCGAGCTGTGGCTCGAGCGCGGCGAGCACGTCTCGCTCGTCGGGCAGAACGGGACGGGGAAGACGACGCTCGTCGACACGATCACGGGCCGCCGGGCTCTCGACGACGGCAAGCTCCGGATCGGCCACAACGTGAAGGTCGGCTACCTCTCCCAGCACGGGGAGGAGCTCGAGCAGGGCGGGGCGCGGACGGTCGTCGAGGCGGCGGTGAAGCGGACGGGCCTGTCCCCGAACCAGGCGCGGGCGCTCCTCGGCCGGTTCCTCTTCAGCGGGGAGGAGGCGGACAAGCCGCTCGACGGTCTCAGCGGCGGCGAGCGCCAGCGGCTGTCGCTCGCGATCCTCGTGTCGTCGGGCGCGAACGTCCTCATCCTCGACGAGCCGACGAACCACCTCGACCTCGAGAGCCGCGAGGCGCTCGAGGACGCGCTGAGCTCCTTCGAGGGCGCGCTGCTGCTCATCAGCCACGACCGCGCGCTCCTCGACGCCGTCGGCACCCGCACCGTCGCGATCGAGGACCACACGCTGCGCTCCTACGTCGGGGGCTACCCCGAGTACACGCAGGCCCGGGAGGAGCGCAAGGCCGCGGGCGTGGAGCCGTCGCCGCCCCCGCCGCCGCTCGCGGTGAGGGGTCGCAAGCACGTCGGCCGCGACGAGCGACGCCCGGACGGCATGGCCGTCACGAACCCGGAGCCGCCCCCCTCCAACGGCGTGAGTGTCGATCCACCCACCGAGAGCGCGGCTGAATCGACACTCACCGCTGCGAGCGGGAAGAACGGCGGCGGTGAGGCGGCGCGGCCCGCGAAGAAGGGGCCGAGCAAGAACCGGCTCAAGAAGCAGGCGACGCTCGAGAAGGCCGTCGAGGACGCCGAGGAGGAGCTCGCGCGCGTCGAGGAGGAGCTCGCCGACCCGGCGCGCTGGGCGACGAAGTACGAGACCGCGAAGTCAGAGGCGAAGCACACCGCGGCGAAGCGCGCCGTCGAGGACGCCTACGCGGCCCTCGAGGCCTTCGAGGCCGAGACCGAGTCGGTCGCCTGAGCCCGAGGCGCGCCGGTCACACGATCTTCACCGGCAGGTCACCGCACGGTCACCGCCCGGGCCGGCCTGGCGGGCATGCTCGCTCGCATGGACCGTCCCGGCGCGCTGCGCCCCGCGACGACCGAGATCCGCGGCCGGCTCGGCGTCGACATCCCGCGCGACCACTGGCCGACCGCCGCGACGCTGAAGGGCGTGGAGGCGTCGGGCTTCGCGTGGGTCCAGGTCCGCACGCCGCCCGTCGCGATGCTCGGCGACCGGGAGTCGCTGCGCCGTCACGCCCGCGCCCTGCGGGCGAACCTCGACGCCTGCGGCCTGCGGCTCGTCCTCCACGGGCCCGACGACCTCTCGGTCGGCGTCCTCGAGCACGACCGCGCCTTCGACGGCCTGCTCGACTACGCCCGCGAGGCGCGCGCCGAGATCGTCGTCTACCACGGCCTCGCGTTCCCCGACGCCGACGGGCCGGGCGGCGACCGCGCGCGTCTGCGCGCCCACGACGAGGAGCGCGCGCTCGCGCGGCTCGCCCGTCGCGCCCACGCCCTCGGGCTCACGGTCGCCGTCGAGAACCTCGCGCCCGTCCATCCCGGGCCGCCGCTCCAGTCGCACGACCCGCTCCGCGTCCACGACCTCGTCCGCCGGCTGCGGATGCCGTCGCTCGGGATGCTGCTCGACATCGGCCACGCGCACATCACCTGCGCCCTCGCCGGCACGGATCTCGGCGGCGTGCTGCGGCGCGTCGCCGACGACGTCGTCCTCTTCCACGTCCACGACAACCTCGGCTGCCGCCGGCACGACGTCGGCTTCCCGGACGTCGACCCGCTGCGGCTCGATCTCCACCTCCCGCCCGGGAACGGCACGCTGCCGTGGGACCGCGTCCGCGAGGCGCTCCGCGGGCATCAGGCCCCCCTCATGCTCGAGATCGCCCCGCCGCACCGGCCCGAGCTCGTCGCGCTCCAGCGGACCGCGAGCGCCCTCCTCACCGGCGACCGGCTCGGCGTGGAGCGCGCGGTCGCCTGCTGAGCCCGGGCGTCCGTCCCGGCGGCACGTAGTCTCCGCCGCCATGGCCGACGACGCAGAGCTCCAGGCGATCCGCGCCCTCACCTCCGCCGCGCGCGCGGTCGGGCGCGGGACGACGTCGATGCGCGTCGGCCTCGCGCACGCCCACGCGCAGCTCGAGGCGGCCATGCTTCCCCGCCCCGTCCGCGAGGCGGTGTGGCCGGACCTCGAGGAGGCGACCGCCCAGGTCGCGCCGCTCCCCTTCAAGGACGTCGAGAAGGCGCTCCGCGCGGCATGGGGAGGGCGCGTGTCCGACGAGCTCGACGAGCTCGAGGAGGCGCCCGCGCTCGTCGCGCCCGCGACCCAGACCCACCGCGGCGTGCGTGACGGCGAGCGGGTCGCCGTCACCGTCCTGCGGCCCGGGCTCGCGGAGCTCGTCCGCTCGGACCTCGGGCTCGCCGACCGGCTCGTCGCCCCCGCGCGCGCCGCCTTCCCGGGCGTGGACGTCCCCGCGGTCGTCCGCGAGGCGCGTCACCGCGTCCTCGACGACCTCGACCTCGAGCACGTCGCCTCGAACCAGCGGGCGCTCCACCGCGCGCTGCGCCGTCACGACGACCTCGCCGTCGCGCGGCCGCACACCGACCTCTCGCACGCGGGCGTCCTCGTCCGCGACGACCCCGAGGGGACGCCGGTCCTCGAGCTCGAGGACGCCGGCGACCGGGCCCGCGCCGCGGAGCTGCTCATCCGCTTCCAGGCGGGAGCCGTGCGCCACGGGACCGTCGTCGCCGACCTCCGCCCCGACGGCGTCGTCCTCGATGCGTCGGGTCGCCTCGTCGTCCTCGACGCGTCCGGCGCGGCCCCCGTCGGAGAGGGCCGGGCCGACCTCGTCGCCGACCTCCTCGACGCGTTCGCCGCCGGCGACGAGGCCGGCGTCGCGAGGGTGGCCGTCGCGCTCGGCGCGCTCGCGGACGGCGATGCCGAGCGCGCGGCCGCGGTCGCGGTCGACGTGCTGGCCGGCGTCCTCTCCGGTGGCGCGGTGCGGGTCGATCCCGACGTCGCCCGGACCGTCGTCGAGCGCGCCGAGCCGCACCGCGACGCCCTCCTCGATATCGCCCCTCGGGCGACGCTCGTCCCCGCCGACCTCTGGCCGCTGCGCGCGCTCGGGCAGACGATCGCCCTCGTCGTCCGTCTCGGCGCGGACGTCGACTGGCTCGCCGCGGGGCGCGCGGCGTCGCGTCACGGCTGGTAGCAGTTGTCCCGCTCCCCCAAGGAGGGAGCGCGGCGTTGGTCCGCCGCGCCGAGTCGCGGGGGACGGCGCGACGTAGCGTCGGAGGGATCATCCCCGAGGAGGAGAGAGCGATGCGCGAGGACGTCGAGTTCACGACGCAGGGCGGGGCGACGCTCCGCGGCTGGCTGTACACCCCCGAGGGCGCGTCCGGCGAGTCGGCGTGCGTCGTCCTCCAGCACGGCTTCTCGGCCGTCAAGGAGATGCACCTCGACGCCTACGCCGAGGTCTTCAGCGACGCGGGCCTCGCCTGCCTCGTCTACGACCACCCGGGCTTCGGCGCGAGCGACGAGGTCCCGGGGACCCCGCGGCTCGAGATCGACCCGTGGCAGCAGATCCGCGGGATCCAGGACGCGATCACCTACGCGCAGTCGCGGCCGGAGGTCGACGCCGACCGCATCGGCCTGTGGGGGTCGAGCTACGGCGGTGCGCACGCGTACGTGACGAGCGCGATCGACCGCCGCGTGAAGGCCGTCTGCGGGCAGGTCCCGCTCATCTCCGGCTCGCGGAACTTCGCGACGCTCGTGCGCGTCGACTTCTGGTCCCAGACGGAGGCGCTCTTCGCCGCCGACCGCCAGGCGCGCATGCAGGGCGCCGACCCGATCACGCTGCCCGTGGTCCACGAGAACCCGCTCGAGCAGAGCGCGCTCCCGACCGCGGACTCCTACGCCTTCTTCACGGAGGCGCAGGCGGAGCGGGCGCCGTCGTGGCGCAACGAGACGACGCTGCGGACGCTCGAGATGTTCCGCGGCTACGAGCCGGGGGCGTTCATCCCGCTCATCGCGCCGACGCCTCTCCTCATGGTCGTCGCGCCGCTCGACCGCCTCGCGCCGGGGGAGTGGGCGACGGCGGCCTACGAGACCGCGGCGCACCCGAAGAAGCTCGTCACCGTCCCGGGCGGCCACTTCGACGCCTACACGGGGGAGGGATTCTCGATCACCTCCGGAGCGGCGCGCGACTGGTTCGTCGAGCACCTCGTCGACCGGTTCAACCGGGGCACCGAGCTCCCGGCCCAGGCAGCCGCCTCGGCCTGACGGAGCCCCGGGGGCTCGCCGGGCGCTTCGGGCGCTCCGGGTGCGCCCCGGTCGCGCCGAACCGGATTCCTGGGGTGCCATGGCACCCCAGGAATCCGGTTCGGCGGTCAGGTCTGCGCGAACGCGATGTCGCGGGGGGCGGTGGTCGACCACCCGCGCTCCTCGGACCACCGGACCCTGGTGCCGTCCGGGAGGGCGGCGAGGGCGCGGCCGTGCCGCGGGCGGCCCCACAGCGTCGCGACGTAGGGCCGCTCGGCGTCGGGGACGTCCCTGAGGCCACGCGCGACGTGCGGCGCGGGGTGCGTGACGACGATGTGGCCGGCGCGCACCCACACCGGGATCGTGTCGAGCGGGGCGGGGACGACGACCTCGCGGCCGCCCGTCAGCTCGCGCCCGGACCACGTCTCGATCCACCGTCCCGGCGGCAGCACCGTCTCGCGCTCGCGCGCCCCCTCCTCGAGGACGGGAGCGACCCACAGCGACGGGCCGAAGCCGAACGCGTCGGCGACCGTCCACGCCTGCGGGTCGAAGGGCGCGAGGAGGGAGAGGGGGCGCACGATCGGCAGGCCGCAGCGCGCCGCGGTCTCCGCCGCCGCGCGGATGTAGGGCACGAGCATCTCGTGGAGGAGGACGCACCCGCGGTAGCGCTCGAGTGTCGCGCGGTCGTACGTCCACGGCTCCTGCCGCAGTCGCCCGTGGGCCTGCATAAGCGGCGTGTAGACGCCGAGCTGCGCCCAGCGCAGGAGCAGCTCGGGCGGGCAGCGGTCGACGCCGCGGTCGCCGAGATAGCCGCCGACGTCGTGCGACCAGTTCGAGAACCCCGACGACGCCGCGCTGATCGTCGCCGCGACGAGCGCCTGCAGCGACCAGAAGTCGCTCGCCTGGTCGCCGCCCCACAGGATCCCGTGCGCCTGCTGGCCGCTCCATCCCGAGCGCCCGAACACGACGCCGTCACCCGGGTGCACCTCGTCGAGAGCGCGCCGCATGCAGCGCCGGTAGAGCTCGCCCCACGCCCACGCCGCCTGCGCGCCCGTCGTCCCGTCGGCGAAGCGGACGTCGTCCTCGAGGTAGTAGCCCTCGCCGTCATCGGCCTTGATGCCGGCGACCCCGAGGCCCAGCACGCGCTGCGCCTGCTCGCGCCACCACCGCTCGGCGGCCGGGGAGGTGAAGTCGACCGGTGACCCCGTCCCCATCCACCACTTCCGCACGAGCGGCCGGCCGTCCGCCTCGCGGACGAAGTGCCCGTCGCGCGCGCCCGCCCCGTAGTTCGAGGCCGGCTCGCGGTGCAGGCGGCGCGACGCCGGGTCGGGCGGGACCTGGCCGTCGCGCGAGTCGACGTTCGTCCACGGCGTCACCCACACGACGGTCCGCACCCCGCGCTCGCGCAGCGACGCGACCATCCCCGCGAAGTCGGGGAACTGGTGCGGATTGGGGATCCAGGTGTTGTAGTTCGTCTCCCACGGCGAGTCGAGCACGATCGCGTCGAGCGGGATGCCGTGCCACGCGCATCCCGCGGCGTCCTCGAGCACCTGCTCCTCGTGCTCGTGGACATCACGCGACTTCCAGAACCCGTAGGCCCAGGCCGGCAGGCGCTGCGGGAGGCCCGTGCGCACCAGCTCCGCCCGCAGGCGCGCCGCCGGGAGGGGGCGCGTCGAGAGGTGCGCGCGGAGCGGACCCGAGGCCGCGCGGACGCTCACGACCGTCGCGTCGCGTCGCGCCCCGAGCTCGAAGCGCGTCCCGTTGCCCGCCGTCTCGAGCGCGACCGAGACGCCGCGCGAGCTCTGCAGGAACGGGACGGGCGCGTAGTCGCCCTGCGGGATCCCGCCGAGGTCGAGGAGGTCGGGCGGGCACGAGGGCCCCGTGTACCAGCGGTCCGCGCCGAGCTGGATCGCCCTCCCGCGGTGGTCGACGGCGAGCGCGTGCCGCGCTCCGAGCCCGGCGAAGCGCTCGTTCGAGCGCGTGTCCCACTCGAAGCCGATGCGCAGCGGGTCGCCCTCCGCCGTCGCCTCGAGCACGACGTGCTCGTCCGCGGGGATCGCGATCGCGAGGCGCGCCGCACGACCGCCCTGGAGCGCGAGGTCGAGGACGACGCCGTCGGCACGCTCCTCGCGGACCGCGCTCGCGACCGTCCGCTCCGGGAAGGAGAGGCTCTCGCGCGGGACGACGCCCTCGGTGTGCCGCACGAAGCGGTCCGCGACCGTCCCCTCGCTCGCCCAGACGTGGAGGCCGCGCACGAGACGCCGCCCCGCGCGGCGGACGTGGACGCGGAACGGCCGGTCCTTCACCTCGACGCGCACGGCGCCGCGCGCGATGACGAGGGCCTCGCGGTCGCGGACGACGCGGACGGCCTGCGTGCTGTCGAGGGACACCCCCGGGGAATCTCCCTGCAAGCGGCGGGGATCGCGTGACGATCGCGTGAAGGACGGGCCGCCGGCCTCGGCCGCCACGCGTCGGCCTGCGGGCGCGGCGAGGCCGGGCGTCGCCGTGACGCTAGTGCGCGCGGACGGCGTCGGCGACGAGGTCGGCGTACCGCTTCCACGTCGTCTCGTCGTCCTCTCCCGACTCGACGAGCGCGAGCGTGACGCCGCGGAAGAGCACCATGAGATCGTCGTGCGTGATGTCGTCGCGGACGACGCCCTCGCGACGCCCGCGTGCGAGCAGCGCCTCCCCGGTCGCGCGGGCACGCGCGACGGCGTCCTGGAGCACCGGGTCGTCGCACGTGCTCTGCACGCCGTGGGCGATGACGCCGCGCGCCCGCGTGCGGACCGCCGCGCGGAGGATGTCGCGCATCGCCTCCCACGCGTCCCCGGCCTCCGCGAGCGCGTGCTCGGAGAGGTCGGCCAGCCACTCGAGGCGCTCGGCGGCGACGGCGGCGACGAGGTGCTCCTTCGTCGGGAAGCTGCGGTAGACGGTGGCCTTGCCGACCCCGGCGCGGGCGGCGATGACGTCGATCCCGGCGGCCGGGCCCTTCTCGGTGAAGACCTCCGCGGCCGCGCGCACGACCGCCTCGCGGTTGCGGACGGCGTCGGCGCGCTTGCCGCGCGGCGGGGGAGAGGCGGTCGTCATGCCCGCGACATGCTGACCGCCGGGGCGGTCGCGGTCGACTCCTCGCCCGGCGTGGGGACGACGAACGCGCACGCCGTCGCGAGCGCGGCGACGCCTGCGCTCACGAGGAACGCGGTCGTGAAGCCGCTGTCGGTCGGCCCCGCCGCCGCGGCGACGGCGCTGCCCGCGAGGATCGACGCCGCGACCTGCGAGCCGAGCGACGAGCCGGCCATGCGGATGAGGGCGTTGAAGCCCGTCGCCTCGCCCGTGCGGTCGGACGGGACCGCGGCGATGATGAGGTTGGGCATCGCGGCGAAGGCGAACCCGATGCCGGCGAACACGACGGTGCTCGCGACGACGATGAGCGCGAGCGACCCGTGGGCGACGCCGAGGAACGCGAGGCCGAGCGTCGCGAGCGCGCCGCCGAGGACGAGCGGCACCCGGCTGCCCATCCGGGCGGCGAGCTGGCCGCCGATCGGCCCGGTGACGAGACTCACGAGCGACCCGGGGAGGAGGACCAGCCCGGCCCCGGTCGCGTCGAACCCGAGCCCGCCGTAGGCCTCGGGCGTCTCGGCGAGCTGCGGCACGAGCACGAAGGAGCCGAACATCCCGAAGCCGACGAGGAACGTCGCGAGGTTCGTGACGAGAACGGGCGGGCTGCGGAGCGTCGCGATGTCGGCGAGCGGCTCCGCCGTGCGCTGCTGCAGCCGCGCCCAGGCGACCAGGACCGCGACGCCCGCGCCGACGAGGCCGAGGACCCGCGGGTCCGTCCAGCCCCAGTCCGTCGCGCGGGCGACGCCCGCGAGCGGCAGGACGAGACCGACCGAGAGGACGACCGCGCCGCGCCAGTCGACGCGTCCCGGCCGCCGGACCGGCGACTCGGGGACCAGGAGCGCGATCGCGACGGCGGCGGAGAGCGACGTCACCGTGCCGGCCCAGAAGAGCCACTGCGTCCCGACGTGCTCGGCGACGAGACCGCCGCCGACGATGCCGATGCTCGCTCCCACACCGCCGATCGTCGAGATGACCGCGATGCTCACGGGGACGCGCTGGGGCGGGAACTCGTCGCGGATGATCCCGAAGCAGAGGGGGAAGATGCCGCCGCTGAAGCCCTGCAGGACGCGGCCGGCGACGAGCATCTCGAGCGAGGTCGCGAGCGCGGCGACGGTCGCCCCGGTGGCGAAGATGGCGAGCGCGACGAGGAGGACGCGCCGCTTGCCGAACATGTCGCCGAGCCGCCCCATGATCGGCGTCATCACGGCGGCGGTGAGGAGGAAGCCCGTGAGGACCCAGGCGATGCCGGCGGTGTCGGTGCCGAACTTGTCGCGCAGCTCGCCGATCGCCGGGATGACCGAGCTCATCGCGAGCGCGAACGACGCGATCGCGAGGCTGAGGACGAGGAGCGTCCTCATGGGGTCGGGGCGGGAGGAGGGGGAGGCGGGGAACGGAGTCATAAGCGGACTGTGCGGTCCGGATCGTAGCGAAGCGGACCGATGAGTCCGCTTCGTCGGTCGGATCGTCCCCGCCCGAACGTTCACGGCCTCGTCACGACCTGATGGCCGGGCGTTCACAAGACCCCCTGCATGCAGGCACGACCCTCGTCATCACATGAACGACGAGACCAAGGGAGACGCACCGATGACGCTCCACCGCACGAGCCGGGCGGACCTCCACTGCCACAGCACGGCGAGCGAGCTGTCGAAGCTCGGCGTCCAGCGCGCTCTCGGCCTGCCCGAGTGCGCGACGCCGCCGCAGGACGTCCTCGAGCTCGCCGAGCGGCGGGGCATGGACTTCATCACGATCACGGACCACGACACGATCGACGGCGTCCTCGAGATCGCCGACGACCCGCGCGTCTTCATCTCCGAGGAGGCGACGATCTGGTTCAAGGGCGAGCCGCAGGCCGTCCACGTCCTCTGCCTCGGGATCACCCCCGACGACCACGAGTGGATCCAGGCGCACAACCACGACGTCGAGCTCGTCGCCGAGTACCTCCACGAGCGCGACATCACCTGCGCGCTCGCGCACCCCTTCTACGCGGTCGAGGCGCCGCTCACGCCGCGTCACCGCCGCCGGCTCGCGCGGCTCTTCCCGATCTGGGAGACCCGCAACGGCTCGCGCGCCCGCGAGCTCAACGCACCGGCGGCCGTCTACATCGAGACGCACGGCGGGACGGGCGTCGGCGGCTCCGACGATCACGCCGGCGTCGACATCGGCCGCACGTACACCGAGACGCCGGAGTGCGCGACGTGGCAGGAGCACCTCTCCCACATCCGCGCCGGACGCGCCCTCGCCCGCGGCGAGCAGGGCTCCGCCGCGAAGTGGGCGCACGCCGCGATGGGCATCGCGACCCGGGCGCTCGGTCGCGGCGAGTCGGACGCGGCTCCCAACCCGCAGCTCGTCCTCCAGATGGTCGAGCGGGTCATGCGCGAGGGCGACGCCCGCTCGGGTGCCGCCGTGGGCGCCGATGAGGAAGGGGGCCCCGGCTCCGCCGGCGACGTCCGCCGGCTCCGCCACCCCCTCGGCCCCGAGGACGCCCGCGCGCTCCTGCGCTCCTGGCTCGACGCGATCGAGTTCGACGGCACCGAGGCCGAGCTGCTCGCGATGCTCCAGGACGAGGACTTCAGCCACGCCGACCTCTTCCGCCGTGCCCGGCGTCACCACGAGCGCAAGCTCTCCGCGAAGGTCGACGAGGTCGTCGCGCTCACGCGCGACCCGACGAAGGGCGCGACCGACTACCTCGGCGCCGCCTCGGGCATCTTCGAGGCCTGCGTCGCCGCGATCCCCTACGCGCCGGCGACCGCCTTCCTCGGCAAGGAGAAGGCGAAGCTCGTGCATCGCGAGAACGAGCCGGTCCGCGTCGCCCTCGTCGCCGACGCGGTCGGCGGGATGCACGGGGTCACGCACACGCTCGACGAGATCCGCGAGCGCGGCGTCCCGGGCTTCGACGTCGAGGTCGTCGGCACCGATGCGAACGTCGACCGCCGGCTCAGCGCGGTCGCCGAGATCGACATCCCGTTCTACGCGGGCCTCGAGGTCGGCGTCCCGAGCCTCCCCGCGGTCGTCGAGACGCTCGCCGAGGGCCGCTACGACCTCGTCCACCTCTGCTCGCCGGGCCCCGCCGGGATCGCGGCCGCGCTCGTCGCCCGCATCATGGACCTCCCGGTCCTCGGCAGCTACCACACCGAGCTCGCCGCCTACGCCGGGCTGCGCGCCGCCGACCCGCTCCTCGAGCAGGGGTCCCGCATGGCGATCGCCGCCTTCTACGGCCAGTGCGACCACGTCGTCACGCCGTCCGAGGCGAGCGACGAGGTCCTGCGCGGCATGGGGATCGACGAGGAGCGGATCGGGCGCTGGGACCGCGGCGTCGACATCGCGCGCTTCGACCCGGCCAAGCGCGTCGAGGGTCACCTCCCCGGCCAGGTGAGCGTCCTCTACGCGGGCCGCCTCACGAAGGAGAAGGGCGCGGACCTCCTCGCCGACACCTTCCTCGAGGCACGGCGGCGCAACCCGCGGCTCCACCTCTGCCTCGCCGGCGGCGGCCCGGAGGAGGAGCAGCTGCGCGAGCGCCTCGGCGAGCATGCGACGTTCCTCGGCTGGCTCGAGGGCGAGGACCTCGCCCGCGCGTACGCGAGCGCCGACGTCTTCCTCTTCGCGAGCCGCACCGACACCTTCGGCCAGGTCCTGCTCGAGGCGCAGGCGAGCGGGCTGCCGGTCGTCGCGGTCGCCGAGGGCGGGCCCCGATCGATCGTCGAGGACGGCGTGAGCGGCCGGCTCTGCCCCCCGGACCGGGTGGCGCTCGCGGCCGCGCTCTGCGAGGTCGCCGACCAGCCGCTGCAGCGGGAGCGCCTCGCTCGCGGCGGGCTCGCGGCGGTGCGGGACCGGACCTGGGAGGCGGCGCTCGGCCGTCTCGCCGACGGGTACCGCCTCGCGCTCGGCCGGCGTGCGGTCACCGAGACGCGCTCGCGCCGTGTCGCGTGAGTCCTCGACAGCGACGCTGAACCGGCGGGCCGACGCCGCCGTGCGGGCGGCGCGCCGCCTGCGCGGGACGCACGACGACCTCCCCGCCGTCGGTCGGCGTCGACCGCTGCGGGTCGCCGACGTCGCGCTCTGGTACGGAGAGCGCGGCGGCGGCATCCGCACCTACCTCGACGCGAAGGTCGCGCACGTCGGTGCGACGCGGGCGTTCGAGCACCACATGATCACGCCGGGTCCGCGGGAGCGCCACGAGGGGGGCCGCCACGAGCTGCAGGCCGTCCGGGTCGCGACCGCCAACGGCTACCGGATCCCCGTCGGCGTGGGCGCGCTCGGGCGGACGCTCCGCGCGCTGCGGCCCGATGTCGTCCTCCTCCACGACCCGTTCTGGGGGCCGCTCGGCGTCAGCGACGTCGCGCACGAGGTCGGAGCGGTCGTCGTCGCGGTCCACCACGGCTCGAGCGAGCTCGACGCGGCCGGCATGCCCGGCGCGGGCAGCTGGCTCGGCGACCGCGTCTACGTCCCGCTCCTCCGGCGGTGGATGCGCCGGGCCGCCCGCGGCGTCGACGCGGTCATGTCCGTCGTCGACTGCACCCAGGACTGCGGCCGGCCCGCCGACCTCCCGCTGCGGCTCGGCGTCCACCAGGCGTTCAGGCCGCAGCCCGACGTGCGGCGGTGTGACCACGTCCTCTACGTGGGGCGGCTCGCCCGCGAGAAGGGCGTCTTCACGCTCCTCGAGGCAGCGGCGCGCACGACCGATCCGTGGGAGCTGCGGCTCGTCGGCTCCGGCCCGGCCGAGGGCCGCCTGCGCGAGCGGGCCCGTCGGCTCGGGATCGCCGACCGCGTCACGTTCGCCCCGTTCGTCTCCGAGCGCCGCGCGCTCGCCCGCGCGACCCCACCGGACCACGCC
Source organism: Paraconexibacter sp. (assembly GCF_059438195.1). Classification (NCBI taxonomy): domain Bacteria; kingdom Bacillati; phylum Actinomycetota; class Thermoleophilia; order Solirubrobacterales; family Paraconexibacteraceae; genus Paraconexibacter; species Paraconexibacter sp. Next base: position 11,921 of record NZ_JBLKKY010000035.1, on the reverse strand, counting down.
GCGTCGGCGGCGCTCGGCCGGCGCTTCACCTGGCGCCGGCTCTTCACCGAGGAGCTCGGGGCCCTCGAGGAGCTCGCGGGCAGGGCGCGGGGATGAGCGCGCTCGCGGTCGCGCTCCACGACGTCGAGCCGGCGACCTTCGAGCGCTGCGCCCTCATCCGCGACTGGCTCGACGACCACGGCGTCGACCGGGTCACCCTCCTGGTCATCCCGGCGCGGGACCTCCATCCGTTCCACGACCGCAGCCCGGGACTCGCCGACTGGCTCGCGGAGCGCTCGGCGGCCGGCGACGCGATCGCCCAGCACGGCTTCCAGCACCGCCAGTCCCGTCCGGCCCCGCTCCTGCGCCGGCGGCTCGCCGAGTGGCAGGGTGCCGGCGCGGCGGAGTTCGTCGGCCTCGACGGCGACGAGACCCGACGCGCGGTCGATGCGGGCCGGCGCGTCCTGCGACTCGCCGGGGTCCAGCCGCGCGGCTTCGTCGCGCCGGCCTACGCCTACACCGAGGCCCTCTGCGAGACGCTCGCGGAGCGGTTCGAGTGGTGGGCCTCGCTCGGCCGACTGCACCGGGACCGGGGGACGCACGCCGAGCTGTCGCCGGCCCTGTGCCTGGGGACCTCCACGGCGCTCAAGCGGCTGTCGTCCCCGCTGCTCGTGCGCGTCGGGGCGATGTGCGCGGGGGACGTCCTGCGGCTCGATCTCCACCCTGCGGATCTCGACCACCCGCGGCACGTCGGCGCGGTCGAGCACGTGCTGCGCCGGGCGCGCCGCCGGACCGCGATCACCTACGACGAGCTCGCCGCGGCCGGCGCCGGATGACGGCCCCGGGCGCGTCCGCGGTGGGGGAGGCGGACGTCCTCGTCATCGGCCTCGACGCGCTCGCCGAGCGGACGCTGCGCGAGAACTGGCGTGTCGGCGAGAGGCGCGGGACGCCGTACGCCTTCACCGTCCCGGCGACGCCGCGCTACCGGCACATGTGGCACTGGGACTCGTGCTTCCACGCGATCGCGTGGACGCGCTACGACCGGGCCCGCGCCCGCGCGGAGCTGCGGACGATCCTGCGCTCGGGCGATCCCGACGGGTTCCTCCCGCACACCGTCTTCTGGGACAGCCCGGCCCGCTGGCGCCGCGCTCCCCTCTATGCGACCGAGCGGACGTGGGGGAGCTGGCGGACGACCTCGATCGACCCGCCGCTGCTGCCGTGGGCCTGGGACAAGGTCGCGGCGGCGGACGCGGGCGAGGGTCCGGCGTTCGCCGTGGAGGGGCTCGACGCGCTCGGCAGGCACCTCGACTGGCTCGCGGCGACCCGCGATCCCGACGACGAGGGCCTCCTCACGATCGTGCTCCCCGACGAGTCGGGCCTCGACGACTCCCCGATGTACGACGCGGCGTTCGGCCCGCACGTGCACTACCGGCCCGGGTACTTCCGCCTCGTCCGGCGCTGGGGCCGCATGGGGTGGCAGGTGCCGCGCATCGCCCGCGAGACCGACCTCCACGTGAAGGACGTGCTCGTCACGGTCGCCTACGCGCTCTCCCTCCACGCGATGGCGCGGCTCAGCGGCGACGATGGCTGGGCGCGGCGCGCCGGCGCCGTCGAGCGGGCCCTCGTCGACCGCTGCCTCGACCCGTCGACCGGGCTCTTCCTCCCGCTCGCCGGCCGCGACCGGCGCCCCGTCCAGGTCTCGACCTGGGCGTGCCTCGCGCCGCTCGCGCTCCCCGGGATCCCGGAGGACGCCCGCCGCCGGCTCGTCGAGGAGCATCTGCTCGACCCGTCGCGCTACCTCGCCCCGGTCGGCATCCCGTCGGTCGCGATGTCGGAGCCCTCGTTCCGGCCGACGTTCGACCGCTGCAGGACGTGGCGGGGCCCGTCGTGGGTGAACACCGCGTACCTCCTCGTCCCGGCGATGCGCGAGCTCGGCTACGACGAGGCCGCCGATCGGGTCGTCGTGACGCTCGCGTACGCCGCCCTGCGCGGCGGGCTGCGCGAGTACTACCACCCGCTCACGGGGGAGGGCCTCGCGGCGCGGGGCTTCGGCTGGTCGTGCCTGCTCGCGGAGCTCTGCGACGACCTGTCGCTGGGCCGCTGAGTCGCCTACTCGTCGTCGTCGGCGGGCAGCGACGCGCCGGACGGGGAGCGCCGGACCTGCGGGTTGTCGATCTCGCCGATCCGGTCGATGAGCTTGATCCACTGGTCGGGCGCGAGCGCCGCATCGACGCGCTTCCGGGTCTCCGGATCCTCCTGCACGGACGGGCGGAAGCCGACGTGGAGGTGATCGGCGTGATCGGGGAGGGCGATCGTGTTGTCGGCGCCCTCGACGGTGAGGAGGCTGATGATCTGGTCGGGGCGCGTCGTGCCCTGGAGCGTGACGAGGCGTCGCACGGCGGCCTCGGTCACGGAGCCGGGGCCCTGGTTGCCGAGGACGGGGAGACCGTTGATCTTCGAGATGTCGACCGCGTTGCCGGAGACGTGGTGCGACACCGCCCCGGCGGACGTGAGCCGGCCGCGCCGACCGCAGAGGAGCGAGCTCACCGTCGGCCGCAGGCCGCTCGCCGCGAGGACCTCGAGCGTCGCGAGGACGCGGCGGTCGATCGCGCCAGAGCGGATGTCCCGGCGGCCGCAGTCGTAGATCTCGATGCGCGGGTTCTCGAGGACGCGCTTCTGGAGGGCCTGCTTGCCGAGGAGCAGGATCTGGCCGATCGTCGCTCGCTCGCCGCCGACGAGCGGGTTCTCGCCCTTCGCGCGGTGGACGGCCGTCGACTCGAGGAGCTTCCAGCCGTCGAGGATCGGCTTCGGCGCGACGCGCGGGGCGTCGTCCCCGGCGGGGCGGATCTCGAAGAGGACGTGGGGGGAGCGCCCGGCCGGGCGCGGGCCGATGCGGCCGAGCGTCGTCCCCGCGAGGACGCGAGAGCCCTCGCGCAGCGCGCGGCGGACGAGGCCGTCGTCCTTCGCCGCGGCGCCGCGCGCCGACTCCTCCACGCGCGGGCGGGCCGGGTTGGCGTGGAGCCGCTGCTTGCCGCCCGGCGCGTCGCTCGCGGCTGGCGCCGGCTCGGCCTCGGCCCGGGCATCCGCCCGCTCGGCCGCCGACGTCCCGTCTTCGGGCACGAGGTGGCTCTCGGCGAGCTCCCCGAGGCGGCCGTAGGTGTAGACGTTGCCGTAGGTGTCCTCGAGCTGGACGAAGCGCCCGAGTCGCGGGTGCGTCCCCATGCGGACGACCTTCCCGTCCTGCACGGCGAGGACGGGGGTGCCCGACTCGGCGTGGATCCGCACGCCCTTGTCGCGGCGGTCCCCGGCATAGCGCGCCTCGGCCTCCACGGGGAACCGCCCCTGGGTGAGGCCGGTGAGCGAGCCGACGAGGTCGGCGGGCAGGCCGCCGATGAGCCGGGCGCGCATGAGCACGCTGTCGACGTACCAGTCGGCGTGGTTGTAGGCGAAGATCGCCTTGCGGAGGTCGGTGTCGGCGCCGGCCGCCTTGAGGTAGCGCGCCGCGGCGAAGATCGCGTCGACCGGGTTGTACGGGTCCTTCTTGCCGTCTCGGTTGGCGTCGACGCCGTAGGCCTTCCACGAGGACGGGATGAACTGCATCCAGCCCAGAGCGCCGGCCGAGCTCACGTTGAGGTTGCGGCCGTAGTCGGTCTCGATCTCGTTGATCGCCGCGAGGATCTCCCAGCGCACGCCGTACTCGATCCCGGCCGCCTGGTAGATCGGCAGCAGGAACGGCGGGATCCGGAACTTCTCGATGAAGAAGTCGGGGACGCCCGCCGGCGCGGCGCCCGGCAGGGCGAGGCTGAAGGTCGGGTCGGCCGCGGTCGGGACGCCGTCCGCGGTGCGGCCGCCGGCCTCGTCGTCGCCACCCTCGCGCTCCTCGGCCTCGTCGCGCTTCTCGGCCTCGCGCTCCTCCGCGTCGGGGCGGGCGTCCTTCTCGGCCTCGGAGGCGGCGCGTTCCGTGCGATCGGCGTCGCGTGCGTCCTCCTCGTCGCCGCCGTCGTCCGTCCGCGGGGCGGGCGTGCGCGCCTCGGGCGGCCCGGCCGGGGCGGCGGGCGTCGTCGGCGGCGGGGTCGACGGCCCGCGCGTGCTCTCGGTCGTCTGCGGCGGCGCGGTGCGACCGGGCGTCGTCGCCGGCCCGGACGGACGGGGAGCCGCGTCGACGAGCTCGTCGTCCGTGTCCGCGAGCGAGGGCGCGGCCCCGCCGAGGGCGGAGAGCGCCGCGGCGACGGCGAGCCCGCGCCGCAGGCGGACGGCGTCACGCCGGCCTTCGCTGGGCGGGGGAGTGCGGTCGGACGCGGGACGCACGACCGCGCATCGTAGTGGGCCGGTCGGAGGCCGCGCGGGCTCAGCGTTGCCGCGCCTTGAGCGCGATGCCCTCCAGGAGGTTCGCGACGGTCTCGCAGGCGTCGACCGAGGCTTCGATCTTCTCGAAGATGTCCTTCCAGCGGATGACGACCATGGGGTCCACGCCGCCGGCGAAGAGCGACGCGAGCCCGTCGCGCTCGAGCCGGTCGCCCTCGTTCTCGAGACGGTGGATCTCGACGAGGTGCGGCGCCAAGTCGCTGCCCGAGCGCAGGCACCGCAGGGCGCGCGAGACCTGCTCCGTCGCGCCGACGAGAACCTCGGTCAGGCCGACGGCCTGCTCCATGGGAGCCTCCACCGCGAAGAGCGAGAAGGCGTCGGCCGTCTCCTCCGCGTAGTCCACGATGTCGTCGAGCGCCGTCGCCAGCGCATGTCCGTCGGCGGGGTCGAGTGCCCGGCGGCGGCGGCCGGGGCCGTTGAGCCGGTGGATGATGTCGTGGGTGATGCGATCGCCCTCGTGCTCGCACGCGACGAGCTGCGCGGTGACCTCCGCGTGCTCGGGACAGTCGCGCACGAGGTCGCGGAGGAGCGCCCCCGCGCGCTCGACGTTGCGGCCGGCCTGCTCGAGCAGGCCGAGGAGCGCCTCGTCGGTCTCTGGACGGCGGCGGAAGCCCATCGCCCGCACCGTAGAGCGGCGGACCGACGGTGTCGCGGGTCTTCACAGGTCTTTCACGTCCGGTTCACGGCTCGGTCACAGGCTCGCGGGGGCGACTCGCGACGATCGCGACGCGATGGACACCGCCGGGACCCACGACGGATGCCTGCGCGTCGGCGCGCTCGAGGTCCGTCCCGACGAAGGATTCGCGACGGTCGGCGGGCACGCGATCGTGCTGTCGGTGCGCGAGCTCGGCCTCCTCGTCGCGCTCGTGCGCCGGGCGGGGCACGTCGTGAGCCGCGACGAGCTCTACCGGCAGGTCTGGGGCGGCGACCTCCGCCGCGGCGACCGCTCCGTCGACGTCTACGTCCACAAGCTGCGCGTGAAGCTCGACGCGGCGCTTCCGGGCCTGCGCTCGATCCACACGCACGTCGGCTTCGGCTACCGCCTCGATCTCGAGCGGCGGGTGGACGACGCCGCTTCACATGCTTTTCACAAAGAAGGCACCGGTCGGTAACAGACTCCAGCCAGACCGCTGGAAGCCTGCCGCCGGCATGGTCTACCCAAAGGAGATGCAGTGAGGTCACACAAGCTCATCGTCGCTCTCGCGACGAGCGCGCTCGCGTTCGGTGTCGCAGCCTGCGGCGACGACGACGAGGAGACGACCGCCGCGGGCGGCGACTCCACCGGGCAGTCCGCGGGCGGCGAGGATCTCTCGAACCTCAGCGGCACGCTCCGCTTCGACGGCTCCTCGACGGTCCAGCCCCTTGCCGAGGCCGCCGTCGAGCTCTTCGGCGAAGTGGCCCCGCAGGTGCAGATCACCGTCGGCGGCATCGGCACCGGGGACGGCTTCGACCGCTTCTGCCGTGGCGAGCTCACGGCGGCCGACGCGTCGCGCCGCATCGAGGCGGACGAGATCGAGGCGTGCGAGGAGGGCGGCGTCCAGCCGGTCGAGGTGCAGGTCGGCATCGACGGCCTCTCGGTCATCGCGCACCCCGAGCTCGAGGTCCCGAACGACTGCGTCACCACCGAGCAGCTCAAGCAGCTGCTCGCGCCGGATGCGACGGTCTCCAACTACTCCGAGCTCGGCGAGGGCTTCCCGGACCAGGACGTCCAGTTCTTCACGCCCGGGACCGAGTCCGGCACGTACGACTACTTCACCGAGGCGGTCCTCGAGACCGACGCCGAGCAGCGCACGGAGAAGGTGCAGACCTCGGCCGACGACAACCAGATCATCACGGGCATCTCGGGCACGAAGGGCGCGCTCGGCTACGTCGGCTACGCCTTCGCGGTCGAGAACGAGGACAAGGTGAAGACCCTCGCGGTCGACGCCGGCGAGGGCTGCGTGGCTCCGTCCACCGACACGATCGCGAGCGGGGAGTACAGCCCGCTGTCGCGGCCGCTCTTCATGTACCCGAGCGTCGAGAGCGCGAAGGATCCCGCCACGAAGGGGTTCATCCAGTTCATCCTCGACAACAACCAGCGGGTCACCGAGGCCTCGGGCTACATCCCCGTGACCGAGGAGATCAAGGCGACCGCTGAGTCCAACCTCGAGAGCGCGACGCCGATCACGGTCGCGGACCTCGAGGGCTAGGACCCAGGAGGCACGGAGTCATGGAGGGCAGCCAGCATCTGGTGGCGCGCGCGGGTGCGCAGAGCATCGATCTCACGCGCACGCGCTCGCGCCGGTCGGTCGGCGAGGCGGCCATCAAGGTCGTCCTCGCCGCCGCCGCCCTCATCTCCGTCCTCACGACGACGGGCATCGTCGTCGAGCTCCTGCGGGAGACGGTGAAGTTCTTCGAGGAGGTCCCGTTCGGCGACTTCTTCGCCGGGACCGACTGGGCTCCGCTCGCCGGCGGCGACTCGCAGGCGTTCGGCGTCGTCCCGCTCATCTGGAGCACGCTCTACCTCACGGCCATCGGCATGGTCGTCGCGATCCCGGTCGGCCTCGGCGTCGGCGTCTACCTCGCCGAATACGCATCCCCGCGGGTCCGTCGCGTGATGAAGCCCGTCGTCGAGGTGCTCGCCGGCATCCCGACGATCGTCTTCGGCTACTTCGCGCTCACCTTCTTCACCCCGATCGTGCTCCAGGACATGCTCGGGATCGAGGTCCAGGTCTTCAACGGCCTCTCGGCCGGCATCATCCTCGGCATCCTCGTGCTCCCGACGATCGCGTCGGTGAGCGAGGACGCGATGTCGGCGGTGCCGCAGTCGCTGCGCGAGGGGGCCTTCGGCCTCGGCGCGCCGAAGTGGCAGGTCGTCGTCCGCGTCGTCATGCCGGCCGCGCTCTCGGGGATCGTCGCCGCGGTCGTCCTCGGAGCCTCGCGGGCGATCGGCGAGACCGTCCTCATCCTCGTCGCGGGCGGCAACAACCCGAACCTCACCTTCGATCTCACCCAGGCCCACCAGAACATGGCGGCGTTCATCGCGCAGACGGCGCGGGCGGACGTCTCGGCCGGCGGGATCGCCTACGCGACGATCTTCGCCGTCGGGACCACGCTCTTCGTGCTCACGCTCGCGCTCAACCTCATCGCGATCCGCTTCGTCCGCAAGTACCGGCAGGTGTACGAGTAGCCATGCCGGTGGTCGAGACCGACATCGTCCGCAAGACGGTCACCCGCTCCTCCGGCGGGGAGCGCACGCGGGAGCTCGTGTTCCTCTCGGGGCTCGTGCTCTCGCTCCTCGTCGCCGTCGTCTTCCTCGCCGTGCTGATGGTCGACACCATCGCCGACGGCGCGGGAAGCCTCAGCACGAGCTTCCTCACGGACTACCCGTCGAGGCTCACGCCCGAGGAGTCCGGGATCCGCAGCGCCCTCATCGGGACGCTCTACCTCATGGTGCTCGTCGCGGCGTTCATCGTCCCGATCGGGATCGCGACCGCGATCTACCTCGAGGAGTACGCGAACCCGGAGCGCTGGTGGAACCGCCTCATCGAGGTGAACATCCAGAACCTCGCCTCGGTCCCGTCCGTCGTCTACGGCATCCTCGGACTCGCCTTCATCGTGCGCGGACCGGTCGAGATCTTCGGGCTCGGAGAGGGGCAGCCGACGCTGCTCGCCGGCGCTCTCACGCTCGGCCTGCTCGTCCTGCCCGTCGTCATCATCGTCGCGCGGGAGGCCATCCGAGCGGTCCCGCCGTCGATCCGAGAGGGCTCGATGGCGCTCGGCGCGACGCAGTGGCAGACGATCTGGAAGCAGGTCCTTCCGGGGGCCTTGCCGGGGATCGCCACGGGTGTCATCCTCGCTCTGTCACGCGCGATCGGCGAGACCGCCCCGCTCATCCTCGTGGGCGCGGCGGCCTTCCAGCGCTTCGACCCCGAGCTCGACGGTCCCTTCTCCGCGCTTCCGATCCAGATCTTCAACAACGTCGGGGAGCCCGAGGCGATCTTCCGCGATCTCGCTGCGGCGACGATCCTCGTCCTCCTCGCGATCCTCCTCCTCATGAACTCCGTCGCGATCTACCTCCGCAACAAGTACGAGCAGAAGTGGTAGCCGACGACCCCGATCCCCAGGACCAAGGACGACGCATGCCTCCCGAGGACACCGCCCAGCAGGCCCATGGCCGGTCGAGCGCCGGTGCCGCCCCGTCGCACGAGGCGGGCCATCGCCCGGATCTCCACATGGCAGTGGCACAGCACGGCGCGATGCCGGCGACCGCTCGCGAGGCCGTCTTCCAGCTTCGCGACCTCGGGGTCGCCTACGGCGGCAATCCCGCCGTCCTCGACGTCTCGATGGACATCCTCGAGAACGACATCACGGCGTTCATCGGGCCCTCCGGCTGCGGGAAGTCGACGGTCCTGCGGTGCCTCAACCGGATGAACGACCTCATCCCGTCGGCGAAGGTCCAGGGCCAGCTCCTCTACCACGGCGTCGACCTCTACGCGCCCGACGTCGACCCGATCAGCGTCCGCAAGCGGATCGGCATGGTCTTCCAGAAGCCGAACCCGTTCCCCAAGTCGATCTACGACAACGTCGCCTTCGGGCCGCGCGTGCTGGGGATGAAGCCGCCCGAGCACGCGGACATGGACGAGATCGTCGAGACGTCGCTGCGCAAGGCGGCGCTCTGGGACGACGTGAAGGACCGGCTCAAGGACAACGCGTTCGGGATGTCCGGCGGTCAGCAGCAGCGGCTCTGCATCGCCCGCGCGATCGCGGCCTCGCCCGACGTCATCCTCATGGACGAGCCGTGCTCGGCGCTCGACCCGATCTCGACGGGGAAGATCGAGGAGCTCATGCTCGAGCTCAAGGACCAGTACTCGATCATCATCGTGACCCACAACATGCAGCAGGCGGCCCGCGTGAGCGATCGGACGGCGTTCTTCATCGTCGACCTCTCGGCGGGCGAGAGCCAGCGCATCGGGCGGCTCGTGGAGCTCAACCCGACGCAGAAGGTCTTCACGAACCCCGACGACGAGCGCACCGAGCAGTACGTCACCGGCAAGTTCGGCTGACGCGGGCATCCGGCGCATGTCCCACGACCCCAGGGCCCACTTCGTCGAGGAGCTGCGCCGCACGGAGTCCGCGGCGCTCGGCGGGCTCGACATCGTCGTCTCGCAGATCGACCGCACGCTCGAGGCGCTCGAGCACCAGGACGTCGAGCTCGCCCAGTACGTCGTCGCCGACGACGACCGGCTCGACGGCCGGTACCTCGAGGTCCATCAGTCGATCCTCTCCCTCATCGCGCTCCAGGCGCCGGTCGCCGGCGACCTGCGCCTCGTCGCGGCGCTGCTCCACCTCGTGAAGCACATGGAGCGCATGGGCGACCAGTGCGTGAACATCTGCAAGCTCATCCCCATCGTCGGGCACGAGCCCCCGGTCCAGGACGAGATCCTCGGGAAGATCCTGCGGATGGGGAGGCTCGCGCGCTCGGAGGTCCTGCAGTCGAAGCAGGCGTTCGCGATGCGGGACACCGCGCTGGCCGAGGACATCGTCCGGCAGGACGCGGAGATCAACCAGCTCAACCGCGAGCTCTTCCGCCTCGCCGTCGAGGTGGGGACGAACGAGGACCTCCGCGAGTGGGGGATGGCGATGGTGATGATCGCCCGGGCCCTCGAGAGGATCGGCGACAACGCCGTCGACATCGGCGAGCAGACCGCGTTCGTCGTGACGGGGCTCTTCCGGGAGTTCTCGGACTCCTCGCACCCCGCCGGCAGCGATTCCCCGCCGTCGCCGCCCGCCGCGAGCGCGTGATCCTCCGAGAACGTGCCGTTCGGCACGTGCTCGGCCGGCTGTGAAAAGGCTGTGACGATCGGGGTCGCGGAGGTTGTCCGGCGGCCCCACGTCGTACACTGACCGCGTCATGTCGGACCTCACTTCCGCCGGCGCCGAGCAGGACCGCTCCGCCGCCTCCGGCACCGCCGCACCGCTGCGGGTCGCCGTCATCGACACGGACTCCGGGTTCCTCCAGGTCCTCGGCAAGCGACTCGAGCGCCTCGGATGGGAGTCTCGCGTCCTCGCCGGCCCGGCTCCCGTCGACTCGCTCGTGGAGATGCGCCTCAGCGCCGTCGTCGTCGACCTGACGACCGTCGGCCCGTCCGCCTGGGAGTACCTCGAGAAGCTCTGCACCGGCCTTCCGGGCCTCGGCGTCGTCGTCTGCACGGGGCAGTCGACCGTCGCGCAGCGCGTCCGCGGCCTGCGGATGGGCGCCGACGACTGGCTGACGAAGCCGTGCCACCCCGAAGAGCTCATCGCGCGCATCGAGGCGGTCGTCCGCCGCCGACGCCGCACGGAGGCGCGCTCCGAGGGCCCCATCGCGGCCGGCGAGATCTCCATCCGCTCCGACCGCTTCCAGGCGTTCGTCGGCGACACGTCGATCGACCTCACGCGGCGCGAGTTCGAGCTCATCGAGCTCCTCGCGGGCGCCGAGGGCCGCGTCCTCGAGCGCGAGGAGATCTACCAGCGCGTGTGGGGCTACGCGATGGCGCGCGGCGACCGCTCCGTCGACGTCTTCGTCCGCAAGCTCCGGCAGAAGCTCGAGAAGGCCTCGCCGCAGTGGCGGTACATCCACACGCACTTCGGCGTCGGGTACCGCTTCGCCGCGGAGCCCGCCGACGGCGAGGTCGGTGCCGAGCAGCAGGCGGTGCGGGAGGACGACGCCGTCCTCGAGGCCGAGCCGGCCGCGCCGACGACCGGCTAACGTTCGGGACGTGAACGTCCCGGTCGGTCTCCGCAACGGGCTCATCGTCGTCGCGATCTCGGCGGCGATCCACTTCACGCCGGGCGGCGGGCGGACGGCGGACGTCGTCGGCGCGCTCCTCTCGATCCTCATCATCGTCGCGTTCGTGCTCATCGGCGCGCGTCTCTACCGCGAGCACCGCACGACGATCTTCTCGCTCGGCGAGCGTCACCGCGGCTATCTCTACGGCGCGCTCGCCGTCATCGTCGTGGCGATGGCGGGCCGCGAGCGGATGTGGGACACCGGGCCGGGCATCCTCCTCTGGCTCGCCGCGATCGGCGCGGCGTCCTACGCGCTCGTGCTCGTGTGGCGGCACTGGCGCGAGTACTCGTTCTGATCCGCAGGCCGCCCGAGGCGGTCCACACGAGGGCGCCCGCCGGATCCGGCGTGTTGCCGTCCGTGAGCGGCGCGTGACCGCGCGAAGTCGTCACACGATCTGCGGGAGATCTCCGCGATCGCCTGTCGAGATGTCACAGCCCCTCGGGCGATGCTCCCGGCGTGCGGCGACGGATGCGATCCACGGACGGTCAGGCGAGCGTCGAGCTCGTCGCGCTCCTCCCGCTCCTCGCCCTCGTCCTCGCCGCCTTCGCGCAGCTCACGCTCGCCGGGTGGGCGGCGTGGTCGGCGAGCGGCGCCGCACGCGCGGCGGCCCGGGCGCACGCCGTCGGGGCGGCGCCGCTCGCCGCGGCGAGGCACGCCGTCGCGGCGCCGCTGCGCCGCGGGGTCGCCGTCGCGACCGACGGTGACGCCGTCCGCGTCACGGTCCGCGTGCCGCTCCTCGTCGGAGGCGGCACGCTGACGTCGGTCG
>NZ_JBLKKY010000034.1:0-48358 GCF_059438195.1 Paraconexibacter sp. | reverse complement strand
CGGTCGTCGCGGGCGCCGGTGGAGCCGCGGGTGCGGTCGCGGTCGGCGCGGGCGTCGTCGGCGCCGGCGTCCCCGGGGCCGGTGCCGCGGGCGCTCCTGGCGTGGTCGCGCCGGGGGCGGGAGCCGCCGGCGCGGCGGGGATCGAGACCGGGGGCGCCGCCGGCGAGCCCGGCGGCGCGGGGGTCGAGGCGGCGGTCGGCGCCGGCTCGGTGCCGGGCACGTCCTCGTCGGAGTCGGTGAGGGCGGCGAACGCGACGGCGAGCGCGATGCCCGCCACGAGCGCGACGACCGTGACGACCGCGACGGGCGCGCGCCAGTTCGGCGTGCGGGCCAGGCGCGTCCGCGCCGGGGCCCCGCACTCGAGGCACCAGTCCTGGTAGGGGCCGATCGTGGCCGAGCAGCGGGGGCACCGGATCGGGCCGGGCGAGCGGGTGCCCTCGGGGTCGACGGCGGGGGGGAGCGGCGTGCTCACGACGTCGAGCCGGGCGGGAGGTCCTCCGCGGCGTCGCCGCCGGCCGCCGGAGCCGTCGTCGTCCCATCCTGGGAGGAGGAGCCCGGCTCGACGACCGGGATCGCCCGCGTCTGCTGGGTCGCCGGGTCCGGGGCGCTCGCCGGCGCCGGCGGGGACGCCGCTCCGGGGGCCGGCGCCGTCGCGATCGCCGCGCCGCCGGCGTCGCCGACCTCGGCGACCGCCTGCGGCCCGCGGAGGCCGGCGCCGCACGCCGGGCAGAACCGCGCGTCGCTTCCGTGGATCGCCGAGCAGCGGGGGCACGCGGCGATGCCGGGCTCGCGGAGCTCGTGGAACGGGCGCTCGTCCTGGAGGGCGCGCTCGAGCGCGCGGAGCTCCTGGTCGACCGCGGCGAGCGCCTGCAGCTTCTGGGCGACGAGGTGGTCGCCCTGGCGCCCGAAGCGGTGGAGGTCGAAGACGAGGCCGCCGAGGTCGCGGAAGCCGAGCTCGCGCACCCGGCGCAGATAGCGCAGCCGACGACGGAGACGACCCCGCTCGCGGAAGCCCGGCTGCTCGGCGGCCTGGCCCTCGGTCAGGTCGACGCCGGCGGGACCCGTGGCGGGGGCGGCCTCGGGGATGCGCGGCGGCGCGGAGGAGCCCGGACGGAGCCGGCCGGCCGCGGCGGGGAGGCGGCGGAGGCGGGCGCCGAGGGCCCGGGCGGGGGCGCGCAGACGTGTGAGCGGTCCGGTCATGCGAAGCGGCGCCGTGGAGACGGCGCCGAGCGCCGACTATACCCACGGGAGCTCCCGGCGATGCCTCCCCCGGGCGACCCGTGCGCTCCGTCTCCGGCGTTCCTCCGGCCGATCTCCACACGGGCGTCTTTCGCTGTCACACGCCCTCGCGTTCACTCGACGCCTCGCCGCAGACACGGCGTCACGCACATCGATCCGAAGGGACGCACGACATGGTCTACCGCCAGATGGGGCTCGCCCACGCCCGCCTCCACCACCTCCGCACGCGACTCGCCGACCCCGCCGGGCAGGGGACGGTCGAGTACGTCGCGCTCATCCTCCTCGTCGCGGGCGTCCTCGCGGCGGTCGTCGCCGCGGGCCGCAAGGGCGGGGACCACGGGATCGCCGCGAAGATCGTGAAGGAGCTGAAGGACGCGATCGACAGCGTCGGGAAGCCGTGACCGGCGTCGCGCCCCGCGCGGGACTGCGCCGTCCGCTCGCGGGCGGACGGCGCAGGGGGCGCGTACACTCGCCGGCGGTGACCGAGCCCCGCGCCGCCCCCGCCCCCCGCGACCGACCGATCGGCGTCTTCGACTCGGGGGTCGGTGGCCTCACGGTGCTCCACGAGCTGCTCGTCGCCCTCCCCTCGGAGGACTTCGTGTACCTCGGCGACACGGCGCGGTTCCCCTACGGCGACCGCGATCCCGCCGAGCTCGAGCGGTTCGCGCTCGAGATCGCCGAGGAGCTCGTCCGCCACCGCGTCAAGCTGCTCGTCGTCGCCTGCAACTCGGCCACCGCCGCCGCCGGGGCGGCACTGCGGGCGCGGATGCTCGAGACGACGCTCGGCGTCGACGTCCTCGGCGTCGTCCGTCCGGAGGCGCTCCAGGCCGTCGCGTCCACGCGGAGCGGCCGGATCGGCGTCCTCGGCACCCGCGCGACGATCGCCTCGCGCGCCTACGAGCAGGCGATCACGTCGGCCGATCCCCACGTCACCGTGACGTCCGTCGCCTGCCCGCAGCTCGCGCCCCTCATCCAGGCCGGCGACGAGATCTTCGGCGAGCGGCTCGTCCGCGTCGTCCGCGAGGCCTGCGCGCCGCTCCGCGAGGCTGCCGTCGACACGGTCGTGCTCGGCTGCACGCACTACCCGCTCGTCCGCCCGATGCTGCAGCGCGCGCTCGGCCGCGACGTCCGCATCGTCAGCTCGGGGGCGGCGCTCGCACGCCAGGTCGAGCACGCGCTCCGGTCCCGTGACCTCCACACGCTGCGCGAGGGCGAGGGGGACTACCGCTTCCTCGCGACCGGCGATCCGGAGGCGTTCCGCGCCCTCGCGACGCGCTTCCTCCAGCTCCCGCTCGGGCCGGTCGCCCACGTCGACCTCGAGGGCGCCCCGACCCTCCTCGAGCGGTGACCGTGCGCCTCGTCCTCGCGACGCGCAACGAGCACAAGGTCCGCGAGTTCGGGGGTCTCCTCGCGCCGCACGAGATCCTCGTCCTCCCCGACGAGGTCGTCCTGCCGCCCGAGACGGGCGCGACGTTCGCCGAGAACGCGCTCGGCAAGGCCCGTGCGGCTGCGGCCGCCCTCGGCGTCCCGGCGATCGCCGACGACTCGGGCATCGAGGCGGCGGCGCTCGGCGGCGCCCCCGGCGTCCGCTCGGCCCGCTACGCCGGGGAGCACGCGACGGACGAGGAGAACCTCCGCAAGCTCCTGCGCGAGGCGCCGGCCGGCAGCGCTCTCGCGTACGTGTGCGCGATCGCGTACGTGGCGCCCGGCGGCGTCGAGCACGTCGTCGAGGAGCGCTGCACGGGCACGCTCGACCCCGACGTCCGCGGCGACGGCGGCTTCGGCTACGACCCCGCGTTCGTCCCCGACGACGCCATCGCCCGCGATCCCGCGCGACCGGACGGACGTCCGCGGACGATGGCCGAGCTGAGCGCGTCGGAGAAGGCGTCGATCAGCCACCGCGGCCGCGCGGCGCGCGCGCTCGTGGACTGGCTCGCGGCAGGCGGCGGCAGCCGCGACCTCAGCGCAGGTTGACCGCGGCGGCGAGGCCGACGGCGCCGGTGACGGCGGCGTACCCCTGGTAGCCCGAGACGAGGAGGAGCACGACGGTGACGGCGCAGACGCCGACGGTGACGAGCCACGCGATGCGGTCCAGAGGCACGCGCGGATGCTCGCAGAGGACCCGGCGCGAGCGCCTCTCGATGCCCCGCAAGCCTGTCCGAGAGCGCTGCTAGCGTCGCCCGCCGTCCTGCCCGCCGCCGAGGAGGTCGCAATGAGAAGCACGTCGCCGAGGGCGGAGCTCTGACCGCTCCTCCCGTCGAGCCGTTCGGGGATCGACTCGCGGAGCGGGTGGCCGCGCGCGAGTCGCAGATCGTCCTCGGCCTCGATCCCGATCCGCTGCGCCTGTGGCCGCAGGCGCACCAGGTCGATCCGGCGGGCGGCGGGATGGCCTCGCGCGCTGCGGCGGCCGTCCTCGGGGAGTGCGGTCCGGCGGACGCTCCCGCGGTCCGGGCCGCCGCGGCCGTCGCGGCGCACGGCGCGGCCGTCATCGAGGCCGTCGGGGCCTCCGTCGTGGCGGTGAAGCCCCAGCTCGCGTGCTTCGAGCGGCTCGGCGCCCCGGGCCGCGCCGCGCTCGGGGCCGTCGCGGCGGCCGCCCGCGAGAGCGGGCTCCTCGTCCTCGCCGACGGCAAGCGCGGCGACATCGACGTCTCCGCCACCGCCTACGGGCAGGCCCTCGTCGGCACGACGGAGACGCCGTTCGGGCCGGTCGACGGCCTCGGCGCCGACGCGGTGACCGCGGCGCCCTACATGGGCGTCGACACCGTCCGGTCGCTCCTCGACGTCGCCCGGCCTGCCGGGGCCGGCCTCTTCGTCCTCGTGCGCACCTCGAACCCCGGCGCCGCCGACGTCGAGGACCTCGTCCTCTCCGGCGGCGGGAGGCTGTGGGAGCACGTCGCGGGACTCGTCGACGGGCTGGGGCGCGGGGCCGGCGCCCCGAGCGCGCGCAGCGGGCTCGCCGACGTCGGCGCCGTCGTCGGGGCGACCGCCCCCGAGCACGTCGCGCGCATGCGCGAGCTCATGCCCGCCGCGGTCTTCCTCCTCCCCGGCATCGGCGCGCAGGGCGGGCGCGTCGAGGACCTCGCACCCGTCTTCGCGCCCGGCCGCGCCGCCGGGCTCGTGAGCGCCTCCCGGTCGATCGTCGACGCCGCCGCCCGCGCCGGGGCTCCCCCGGGTGCCGCCGCGGACGCGGCGCGGGCCGAGGCCGAGCGCCTGCGGGCCGCCGCGTGGGAGCTCGTCTGAGCGCCGCCGTGCCGCTGCCGAGCCGGAACTGCGACGTTCGACCTATCCTTTCGACCCGTGCCGCACCGGAGCCCCGCCCGCTATCTCGCGCCGCTCGCCCTCGTCCTCGCGTTCATCGCGGTGCTCTCGACGATCCAGTCGACGACGGCGGACGACGACGAGCCGACGGTGACGCAGGCACCGGTGCGGACGACGACGCAGGAGAAGGGCGACGAGGAGAAGAGCGACGAGGACGAGGAGCCCAAGACCTACGAGGTCGAGTCGGGCGACGTCCTCTCGGCGATCGCGGAGGAGACCGGCGTCTCGCTCCAGCGGCTCCTCGAGCTCAACCCCGACCTCGACCCGCAGTCCCTGCGCGCCGGGCAGAAGATCAAGCTCCGCCCGTGAGGACGCGTCCGCTCGCCCGGGCGCTCGCCGCGGTCCTCGCCACCGCGGCGGCCGGCGCCCCTCTCGCCGCGCCCGCCTCCGCGCAGGACGGCTCCTCCTCGGAGCCGCCGAGCATCTCCGCGGAGGCGGCGATCCTCGTCGAGCCCTCGACCGGGGACATCGTCTACGAGCGCGAGGCCGACGAGCGCCGGGCGATCGCCTCGGCGACGAAGATGATGACCGCGCTCGTCGCGCTCGAGGAGGCGGACCTCGACGACGTCCTCGTCGCCGCCGACTACCGGCCGGCTCCCGTCGAGTCGCAGATCGGCCTCCGTCCCGGCGAGCGGATGAGCGTCCGCGACCTCGTCCGGGGCCTCCTCATCGCCTCCGGGAACGACGCGGCGGTGACGCTCGCCGTCCGGATCGGCGGATCGCGCGCGAAGTTCGTCGAGATGATGAACCGCAAGGCGGAGGAGATCGGTCTCGAGGACACGCGCTTCTCCACGCCGGTCGGCCTCGACTCGGAGGGCAACTACTCGACCGCGTCGGACCTCGCGAAGCTCGCTCTCGTCCTGCGGCAGGACGCCTTCGCCCGCGAGACGATGAACCGTCCCGACGCGACGCTGCGCACCGGCAGCCGCGTCCGCCGGATCGAGAACCGCAACCTCCTCGTCCGCCGCCACGACTTCGCCGACGGCGTGAAGACGGGCCGCACGATCCGCGCGGGCTACGTGCTCGTCGGCTCGGGCACGCGCGACGGCGTCAACCTCGTCAGCGTCGTCCTCGGCGAGCCGACGGAGGAGGCGCGCGTCAAGGACTCCGCGGCCCTCCTGCGCTACGGCTTCTCGCGCTATCGCGTGACGCGCGCCCTCGCGACCGGCGAGTCGTTCGGCCGCGCGACGCTCCGCTTCCGCGACGACGAGTCCGTCGAGCTCGTCGCGTCGCGCGATTCCGCGCGGATCACCCGCCGCGACGAGCGCCTGCGCACGCGCGTCGTCGGCGCGCCGGACGTCCTCGACGGCCCGCTCCCGGCGCGCACGCGGGTCGGCACCATCGAGGTGCGCTATCGCGATCGCGTCGTGGACCGCGTCCCGCTCGTCACCGTGAGCGAGGTCGCCGAGGCGACGGCCACCGACCGTCTCGAGGACTTCGTGAGTCGTCCCGCGACGCAGATCCTCATCGCGGCGCTCGTCGTCTGTAGCCTCCTTCTCGTGCTCCTGCGCCGGCGTCTCGCGGGTCGGCGCCGCGGAGCGACGACGGAGGAGGGAACCGAGATCGCATGATCATCACCGTCACGCTCAACGCGGCGATCGACAAGTCGCTCAGCGTGCCGAGCTTCCGGCTCGGCCGTCGTCATCGCACCGTGGAGCAGACGACGATGGCGGGCGGCAAGGGGGTCAACGTCGCGCGGACGCTCAAGACGCTCGGGCAGCCGGTCATCGCGACCGGGCTCGCGGGCGGGCCGACGGGCACGCGGATCGTCGAGCAGCTCACCGCCGAGGGCATCCTCAACGACTTCGTGCGGATCCGCGAGGAGTCGAGGACGAACACCGCGGTCCACGACCCGACGAACGGCGTCATGACGGAGATCAACGAGCGGGGGCCGGCCGTGAGCCCCGCGGAGCTCGAGATCTTCAGCGACAAGCTCCTCTACCTCGCGCGCGGCGCCGACATCGTCGTCCTCGCCGGCTCGCTCCCCCGGGGCGTCGAGGCCGACGTCTACGCGGGCTTCATCCGCGAGCTGCGCCGGCTCGAGGTCGAGGTCTACGTCGACACCGACGGAGACCCGCTCCGCCACGCGGTGCGGGCCGAGCCCGACGTCATCTCCCCGAACGTCCTCGAGGCGGAGGAGCTCGTCGGCCACGAGTTCAACGACGAC
Source organism: Paraconexibacter sp. (assembly GCF_059438195.1). Lineage (NCBI taxonomy): Bacteria > Bacillati > Actinomycetota > Thermoleophilia > Solirubrobacterales > Paraconexibacteraceae > Paraconexibacter > Paraconexibacter sp. Next base: position 41,634 of record NZ_JBLKKY010000034.1, on the reverse strand, counting down.
GAGGACCGCGTCATCGCCGTGCGCGAGATGCTCCAGCTCGGGGCGCGCGAGGCGATCATGACGGCCCCCGACGGGTGCGTCGCCGCGCTCCTCGACGCGACCGGGGAGCGGCGCATCACCCGCGTGCACGTCGAGCCGCGCGAGGCGGTCGCGACGGTCGGCTCCGGCGACGCCTTCCTCGCCGGGTTCGTCGCCGCCCGCTACGGCGGCAGCGAGATGCACGAGTGCCTCCGGTTCGGCGTCGCGTGCGGCGCCGAGTCGACGACGCGCCTCGGCGCCGGTCTCATCGAGCCACGCGAGGTCGAGAGGCTCTTCGCCGACGTCGAGGTCGAGGATCTCCCCGCGTCGGCGGAGGTCTCCTGACGAGGGAGCGCCCGCGCGGCCGTCCGGGTCCGCGCCGGTGGGGTCGGCGTCCTGGCCCGGTGCTATCGTGCCCTGGGCCAGTGAGTTGCCGCCTCACAGCACGTCTCACCGCATCTTCGACCCCGCCTGCGCGGGGTCTTTTCGTCAGCCCTCGCCCCTAGGATCGCCCCCTTATGGACATCGAGATCGGACGCGGGAAGAAGGCCCGCCGCGCCTACGGATTCGACGACATCGCGATCGTGCCCTCCCGGCGCACGCGCGACCCCGACGACGTCGACATCAGCTGGAAGCTCGGGCCCTACCGCTTCGAGATCCCCCTCCTCGCCTCGGCGATGGACGGCGTCGTCTCCCCGCGGACGGCCGGCATCATCGGCAAGCTCGGCGGCCTCGCCGTCCTCAACCTCGAGGGCATCTTCACCCGCTACGAGGACGCCGAGGACCAGCTCGAGCGCATCTCGAAGCTGCCGAAGGAGGTCGCCACCCGCGAGATGCAGGCGATCTACCAGGAGCCGATCAAGCCCGAGCTCATCGCCCAGCGCATCCGCGAGATCAAGGAGCAGGGCGTCGTGACGGCGGCCTCGCTCACCCCGCAGCGCGTCGCCAAGTACTACGAGATCGCCCTCGAGGCGGGGCTCGACGTCCTCGTCATCCAGGGCACCGTGGTCTCTGCCGAGCACGTCTCGAAGACGACCGAGCCCCTCAACCTCAAGGAGTTCATCCGCGAGGTCGAGGTGCCGGTCATCGTCGGCGGCTGCGCGAGCTACCACACGGGTCTCCATCTCATGCGGACGGGCGCGGCGGGCGTGCTCGTCGGCGTCGGCCCCGGCGCCGCGTGCACGACGCGCGGGGTCCTCGGGCTCGGCGTCCCCCAGGCGACCGCGATCGCCGACGTCGCGGGGGCCCGCTCCCAGCACGTCCTCGAGACCGGCGAGTACGTGCAGGTCATCGCCGACGGCGGCATGCGGACCGGCGGCGACATCTCGAAGGCGATCGCCTGCGGCGCCGACGCCGTCATGATCGGCTCGCCCCTCGCCCGGGCGCACGAGGCCCCCGGCCGGGGCTTCCACTGGGGCATGGCGACGTTCCACCCGACGCTGCCCCGAGGCGCCCGCGTGCAGACGGTCCAGAACGGCACCATCGAGGAGATCCTCGTCGGTCCGGCCCACGAGAACGACGGCACGTTCAACCTCATGGGCGCGCTGCGCACGTCGATGGCGACGTGCGGGCACCAGGACCTCGCGGAGTTCAACCGCGCGGAGGTCCTCGTCGCTCCCGCGCTCATGACCGAGGGCAAGCTCCTCCAGAGCGCCCAGCAGGTCGGCATGGGGTCGCGCGGCGCCGCCGCCGTCGCACACGGTCCCGGCGACGGGCAGGGCGCGTCCGGCGGCGACAAGACCCCGACCCTCGCGGGGTCCGGCTCCTAGGCCGGCCCCGCTCCCCGGCCCGAGGCGGCGGTCAGCGCACGTGACATCCGACAGCATCACCACCGAGGCGACGGCGGCGACGGAGATCGCCGACGAGTCGGCGCCCGTCGACGTCCCGCGTCCGGTCGACGAGGTCGTCGTCCTCGACTACGGGGGCCAGTACTCGCAGCTCATCGCCCGTCGCGTCCGCGAGTGCGGCGTGTTCTCCGAGCTCCTCCCGCACCACGTGGGGGCGAAGGAGGTCGCGCGGCGCAAGCCGAAGGGGCTCATCCTCTCCGGAGGCCCCGCGTCCGTGTACGCGCCGAACGCGCCGAACCTCGAGAAGGAGCTCCTCGAGCTCGGCATCCCGGTGCTCGGCATCTGCTACGGGATGCAGCTCCTCGCCTCGGCGCTCGGCGGCTCGGTCGAGAGCGCCGAAGTCGGCGAGTACGGGCGCAGCGAGCTCACCGTGGGGGAGCAGGGCCGGCTGCTCGCCGGCACGCCCGACACCCAGCCGTGCTGGATGAGCCACCGCGACACGGTCTACGCGCCGCCTCCGGGCTTCACCGGGCTCGCCTCGTCGACGGCGTCCCCCGTCGCGGCGTTCGAGTCGACCGAGCGCGACATCTACGGCATCCAGTTCCATCCCGAGGTCGTCCACACGCCCTTCGGGCAGGACATCCTGAAGAACTTCCTCGCGGACATCTGCGGGTGCGACCTCACCTGGTCGGCGGCCTCGATCGTCGAGGAGCAGATCGCCCGGATCCGCGACCAGGTCGGGGACAGCAAGGTCATCTGCGGGCTCTCCGGCGGCGTGGACTCGTCCGTCGCGGCGCTCCTCGTCCACCGCGCCGTCGGCGACCAGCTCACCTGCGTCTTCGTCGATCACGGCCTCATGCGCAAGAACGAGGGCGAGCAGGTCATCAAGACGTTCCGCGACTACTTCCAGGTGCCGCTCGTCGCGGTCGACGCGGAGGACCGCTTCCTCGACAAGCTCCGCGGGGTGAGCGATCCCGAGAAGAAGCGCAAGATCATCGGGACCGAGTTCATCCGCGTCTTCGAGGACGAGGCGGCCGCGCTGGTGAAGGACGACCCCGACGGCGAGGGGCCCAAGTTCCTCGTCCAGGGGACGCTCTACTCCGACGTCATCGAGTCGGGCGGCGGCACCGGCGCCTCGACGATCAAGAGCCACCACAACGTGGGCGGGCTCCCGGAGGACCTGGAGTTCGAGCTCGTCGAGCCGCTGCGGGCGCTGTTCAAGGACGAGGTGCGCGCGGTCGGCACGGAGCTCGGGCTTCCCGAGCGCCTCGTGTGGCGCCAGCCGTTCCCCGGTCCGGGGCTCGCGATCCGCGTCGTCGGCGGCGAGGCGACGAAGGAGCGGCTCGACCTGCTCCGCGACGCGGACTACATCCTCCAGGACGAGATCCGCAAGGCGGGGCTCTACCGCGACCTCTGGCAGTCGTTCTGCGTCCTGCCCGACGTCCGCACGGTCGGCGTGCAGGGCGACGAGCGGACCTACGGCTACGTCGTCGTCATCCGCGCCGTCACGAGCGACGACGCGATGACCGCCGACTGGGCCCGGCTGCCCTACGACCTCCTCGAGACGATCGCCGCGCGCATGATCGGCGAGCTGCGCGAGGTGAACCGGGTCGTGCTCGACATCACGAGCAAGCCGCCCGGCACCATCGAGTGGGAGTAGGCCCGGCCGGGGAAGGACCGGGCCTCCGTCTACGTCGAATGACCGACTCAAGTCCGGGCGGCCGCTGCCGATGAGCACGCATGACCTGGCGGCGCGGAGTCTGGGTTCTCGGGGTGTACGCGACGCTCACCGTGCTCGTCGCCTGGGGACTCGCGAGCCTCCTCACGTCCGGGCCTGCCTCGGAATCCGCCGTTCCCGCCGCTGACCGCGCCGCGACCGTCCGCCTCCCGTCGGCCCCCGCACGGGCCGCGCGCACGTCGCCGCCCCGCCTCGCGGCGCGCACCGTCACGACGGCGGCGGGGCGCGCGAGCAGCGCGACGGCAGCGTCGCCCGGCGCCTCCGGCCGCGATGCGCGGGGCGATGCGGCCGGCGGGCGCACGCCCGCAGAGGGGTCCGGGACGCCGCGGCGCACGACGCCGCGACCGCAGGGCTCCGGACCGGCCGAGGATCCGGCGCCGACCACCGCGCCGATGCCGTCGCCGGCGCCCGCGCCGTCACCCGCTCCCGCGGCGCCGGTGACGGGCGCCTCGCCCGTCGTCGCACCGAGCACGACGGTCCGCGCCGTCCACGCCGACGCCGCCGGGGACGGCGGACGGCGTCTCCTCTTCGATCTCGAGGTGCGCCGAGGCGGCGAGGACGGGGTGACGCGCGTCGTCCTTCCCGTGGCGATGACGCCGCCGCGCGACGCGAGCGCCCTGCGCTTCGACATCGCCCTCGACCTCGACGGCGAGCGGATGGCCCGCATCGCCGTCGCGTCGGCGGCAGGCGCGTCCGGCGCCGTGACGACGGCGCCCGCGCCCGGCGGGGTGTCCGTCGTCGTCCCGGTCCGGGCGAGCGGCGTCCACACCCCGGTCGCAGCCGCCTCACCGCCCTTCGCGACGGCTCCGTCGACGATCGCGCTCCCCGTCGACCGCGGCTGAGGAGGGCGCCGGCCGGCGGACGCCCGGTGCCTCGGCCCCGACCGCCTTCCGATGCGACGGCGGACCGCGCCGACCGAAGCGATCCCCTATGCTTCTCCGTCGCCTCGCGCCCTGCCGCGTGGCCTTCCCACGCCTATGAAGACCTACGTCGCCAACGCCGCCACTCGAGACCGCAACTGGGTCGTCGTCGACGCCTCCGGGCAGACGCTCGGCCGGCTCGCCACCCAGATCGCGAACGCCCTTCGCGGCAAGGGCAAGCCCGACTACACCCCGCATGTCGACACCGGCGACTTCGTCGTCGTCATCAACGCGGAGAAGGTCGTCGTCACCGGGAACAAGCGCTCCGAGAAGCGCTACTACCGGCACTCCGGCTATCCGGGCGGCCTCCGGTCGCGGACGTTCAACGAGATGATCGACCGCCAGCCGGAGGAGGTCATCCGCAAGGCGGTGAAGGGCATGCTGCCGAAGAACCGCCTCGCCCGGAAGCAGCTGACGAAGCTCAAGGTCTACGCCGGGCCCGACCATCCTCACCAGGCGCAGAAGCCGCAGCCGATGGAGCTCACCTCCCGATGACCGACGAGAACACCCCGAACGACGAGCCGACCCCGGAGGAGACCGGCGCGACGCCGGAGCCCTCTCCCGAGGAGCCCTCCGTCGAGCAGCCCGCCGCCGAGCAGCCCGCGGAGCAGCCCGCCGCCGAGCAGCCCGCGGAGCAGCCCGCCGCGGAGCAGCCGCCGGCCGTCGAGGCCGCCGGCGAGCCCGAGGAGGAGCCCGCCGAGGCCCAGACCCCTCGGGAGAAGCCCGCGATCCCGGGCATGGACCTCGAGGTCGACATCGTCATGGAGGGGTCCGACCCCCTCGGCGCCGAGGAAGCCGACCTCTACGCCGAGCACGTCGGCGCCGAGGAGGTCACCTCGGACGAGGACGGCGAGGACGTCGTCTCCGACGAGCCCATCACGGCCGCCATCGAGCTCGTCGAGGGTGCCCGCTACCGCGCGACCGGCAAGCGCAAGACCGCCGTCGCCCGCGTGATGATCACGCCCGGCACCGGGACCTACACCGTCAACGGGAAGGACCTCGACGTCTTCTTCCCCCGCGAGACGCTGCAGCGCAACATCCGCCAGCCGCTCGAGACCGTCGGCTACGAGACGCGGATGGACGTCGTCGCGCGCCTCCACGGGGGCGGCGTGAGCGCCCAGGCCGGCGCACTGCGTCACGGCATCTCGCGTGCGCTCCTCGAGGCGGACCCGAACCTTCGCGGCGAGCTCAAGCGCCGTGGCTTCCTCACGCGCGATGCGCGCGCGAAGGAGCGCAAGAAGGCCGGCCTCAAGAAGGCGCGCAAGCGGCCGCAGTTCAGCAAGCGCTAGCCGACCCGACGCACACGATGGCCCGGAGGCACTTCGGGACCGACGGCGTCCGCGGGGTCGCGGGCGAGGTCCTCACCGCGGATCTCGCCCTCGCGCTCGGCCGCGCGGTCACGCTCGAGGCGGCCGCCGACCGCCCGCAGGTCCTCGTCATCCGCGACACGCGGGAGTCGGGCGAGATGCTCGAGGCCGCGCTCGCGGCCGGCGTGACCGCGGCGGGGGGCGACGTCCTCCTCGGCGGCGTCCTCCCGACCCCGGCCGCCCCGCTCCTCATCTCGCGGTACGGCTTCGACGTCGCAGCGGTCATCAGCGCCTCGCACAACCCGTTCCGCGACAACGGCATCAAGTTCTTCGGCGCGACGGGGACGAAGCTCTCCGACGAGACGGAGCTCGCGATCGAGCGGCGTCTCGCCGAGGCGCCGGTGCCCGCGGCCATCGGCCGCGTGCGCGCTCTCCACGCGACGCTCGAGGACTACCTGCGCGGACTCCACGAGCGGTTCGCCGGTCTCGACCTCGCGGGCCTGGACGTCCTCCTCGACTGCGCGAACGGGGCGACCTACCGCGCGGCGCCCGAGATCTTCCGCCGGCTCGGCGCGACCGTGACGGCGGTCGCCGCGGCGCCCGACGGCCGCAACATCAACGCGGGCTGCGGCTCGACGCACGTGGAGTCCCTGGCCGAGCAGGTCGCCGCCGGCGGCCACGACGTCGGGTTCGCCTTCGACGGCGACGGCGACCGCGTGCTCGCGGTCGACCGCACGGGACGGGTCGTCGACGGCGACGAGCTCATCGCGCTCGCGGCGCTCCACCTCCACCGTGCGGAGCGTCTCCCCGGCAGCGGCGTGGCGGTCACCGTCATGACGAACTACGGCTTCCACACGGCGATGCGCGAGGCCGGCGTCGAGGTCGCGGTGACGAAGGTCGGCGACCGCTACGTCCTCGAGGAGCTCCAGGCCCGCGCCTGGTCGCTCGGCGGCGAGCAGTCCGGTCACATCATCGACATGGGCTTCGTCCCCTCCGGCGACGGGATCGCGAGCGCGCTCCTCACCCTCGAGTCGCTCGGGGGCGCCGACCTCGCCGACCGCGACGCGATGGAGAAGCTGCCCCAGAGGCTCGTCAACGTCCCCGTCGCCGACCGTGACGCCGCGATGGCCTCCGAGGAGCTCGTCGGGGCGATCGCGACCGAGGACGACGCGCTGCAGGGCCGCGGGCGCGTCCTCGTGCGCCCCTCGGGGACCGAGCAGCTCGTGCGCGTCATGGTCGAGGCGCCGACGGCCGAGGAGACGGACGCCGTCTGCGAGCGTCTCGTCGAGGTCGTGCGGCGCGCCGCAGGCTGACCCTGGCCTGCAGGGGCGCCCTCTACACTTCCCTGTCTCCCCGGCGGGGCCCCGCGCTCCGCCGACCGCCCGTCGGAAGGACACGCAAGCGCATGTGCGGCATCGTCGGCTACGTCGGATCGCGTGAGGCCCAGAAGCTCCTGCTCGAGGGTCTCCGCAAGCTCGAGTACCGCGGATACGACTCCGCCGGCGTCTCCGTGCTCGCCGGGAGGGACATCGACTCGGTGCGGGCCGTCGGGAACCTCGACAACCTCGAGCGCGCGATCGCCGCCGAGCACGTCGGCGAGGAGGTCTCCGCGGACTCCGCGCCGCTCGGGGGCGGCACGCACGTCGCGACGGCGACGGCTCCCGCGCCGGCGACCGGGATCGGGCACACCCGGTGGGCGACGCACGGGCGCGTCAACGAGGAGAACGCGCACCCCCACTTCGACACGACCGACCGCGTCCACGTCGTCGTCAACGGCATCGTCGAGAACTACATGGCGCTCAAGGACGGCCTCGCCGCGGCCGGAGCGCGCTTCACCTCGGAGACGGACGCGGAGGTCATCGCGCACCTCGTCTCCTCCCACATGTCCGAGGGCTCGCTCACCGACGCCGTCCGCGCCGCCTACTCCGAGCTCGAGGGGCACTACGCCTTCGTCGCGATGGCCGCCGACGAGCCGGGGACGCTCGTCGGGGCGCGCAAGGAGTGCCCGCTCATCGTCGGCCGCGGCGAGGACGAGGCCTTCTTCGCGTCGGCGATCCCCGCGTTCCTGCGCCACACCCGCCGGGTCCAGTACATCGAGGACGGGGAGATCGTCGTCCTGCGCCCGGAGGGGGCGACGTTCATCGGCCCCGACGGCGCCGAGGTCGAGCGTGAGGTGACGACGGTCGACTGGGACGAGGACACCGCCGAGAAGGGCGGCTACGAGACGTTCATGCTCAAGGAGATCCACGAGCAGGCCGACGTCCTCGCCGAGACGATCGCCGACCGGACGCTCCGTGAGGACGGCGTCGACCTCGCCGAGCCGGACGCCCTCGACGAGGCGATCCTCGCCGACGTCGACCGGATCGTCATCGTCGCGTGCGGCACCTCGTTCAACGCGGGACTCATCGGCCGCTACGCCATCGAGGAGTGGGCGCGCGTCCCCGTCGAGATGGACATCGCCTCGGAGTTCCGCTACCGCAACCCGATCTTCCGTCCCAACGACCTCGTCATCGGGATCACCCAGTCCGGGGAGACGGCCGACACCCTCGCCGCGATGCGCCTCGCACGCGAGAACGGCGCGAACGTCCTCGCGATCACGAACGTCATGGGGAGCCAGGCGACGCGGGACGCCGACGGCGTCCTCTACACCCGTGCGGGGCTCGAGGTCTCGGTCGCCGCGACGAAGACGTTCGTCTGCCAGGTCGCCGTCCTCTACCTCCTCGCGCTCCGTCTCGCCGAGCTGCGCGGCGCGCTGCCGACCGCAGAGCTGCGCCGGCTCACCGCCGAGATCAAGCAGCTGCCGCACATGGTGAAGGAGATCCTCGACGGCACCGACGTCGAGGAGATCGCCGAGGCGCACTACACCCGCGACTTCTTCCTCTACCTCGGCCGTCACGCCGGACGCGCGGTCGCGCTCGAGGGCGCGCTCAAGCTGAAGGAGATCAGCTACATCGCGACCGACGCCTACGCGGCGGGCGAGATGAAGCACGGTCCGATCGCCCTCCTCGACGAGTCGACGCCCGTCGTTTGCATCGCGACCGACTCGCCGATCCTCGACAAGATGATCTCCAACATGCAGGAGGTCCGGGCGCGCGGCGCCCACGTCATCGCGGTCGCCGGCGCGCGCAACGGCGACATCGCCGCCCACGCGGAGTCGGTCATCCCGGTGCCGGACTGCGACTGGATCCTGCAGCCCCTCCTCGCGGTCATCCCGCTCCAGATGCTCGCCTACCGGATCGCCCGGCTGCGGGGCCTCAACGTCGACCAGCCGCGCAACCTCGCGAAGACCGTCACCGTGGAGTGAGGCCCGGCACGCCATGGCCGTCGGCATCGACCTCGTCGAGATCTCCCGCGTCGAGGAGGCGCTCGCCCGGACCCCCGGCCTCGCCGAGCGGCTCTTCACCGACGCGGAACGCGCCTACGCGGCGGGCCGCGCCCGGCCGGGACAGCACCTCGCCGCGCGCTTCGCCGCGAAGGAGGCGGTCGCGAAGGCCCTGCGCCTCGAGGCCGGGTGGTCGATGCGCGAGGTCGAGGTCGTCTCCGACGGAGGGCCGCCGGAGATCCGCCTCCACGGGGACGTCGCCGCACGCGCCGCCGCCGCCGGGGTCGAGCACATCGCCGTGAGCCTCACCCACGCCCGTGAGACCGCGGGCGCCGTCGCGATGACCGAGGGCGGCGGATGAGCGCCGCGTGGTTCCCGGGCGCCGCGCCCCTGCCCGACGCCGACCGGATGCGCGCCACCGACCGGTGGGCGATCGAGGAGCGCGGCATCGCGGGGCTGACGCTCATGGAGCGCGCGGGGGAGGGGCTGGCCGGCGTCGTCGAGAGCGTCGCCCCGGAGGGCCCCGTCGTCGTCGTCTGCGGCAAGGGCAACAACGGCGGCGACGGCTACGTCGTCGCGCGTCTCCTCCGCGAGCGCGGCCGCCTCGTGAAGGTCGTCGCGCTCGCCCCGGTGGACGAGCTGCGGGGGGATGCGCGGGTCAACGCGGAGCGGCTCCCCGGCCTCGGCCCCGTGCCGTGGTCGGGCGACGCGCTCGCCGAGGCCGCCGTCGTCGTCGATGCGATCCTCGGCACCGGGGTCACCGGGGCGCCGCGCGGCGTCGCGGGCGAGGCGGTCGACGCGATGCGGCGCGCGGCGGATGCCGGCGTGCCGGTCGTCGCCTGCGACGTCCCGAGCGGCGTCGACGCGAGCACCGGCGAGGTCGCCGCGGTCGCCGTCCGCGCGGTCGCGACGGCGACGTTCGCCGCCGCCAAGCCCGGTCTCCACGTCCACCCCGGCAAGGCGCACGCCGGTGAGGTCCACGTGGTCGACATCGGGATCCCGGCCGGCGCGCCCGTTCCCGAGGCCGACGTCGCGCTCCTCACCGAGGGGGTGCTCGACCTCCTCCCGTCGCGCGACGCCGAGAGCACGAAGTTCTCGAGCGGGCACGTTCTCGTCGCCGGGGGGTCGCGCGGGCTGACGGGCGCCCCGTGCCTCGCGGCATGGGCGGCGACGCGCGCCGGCGCGGGGTACGTGACCGCGTGCGTCCCCGCGAGCCTCGAGCACGTCGTCGAGACGCGGCTCCTCGAGGTGATGAGCGTCGGGCTCCCCGACGTGGACGGCGCGCTGCGCGCCGAGGGGGCCGACGTCGTCGCCGAGCGCGCGGAGCAGCGCGGCGGGGCGCTCGTCCTCGGCCCGGGCCTCGGTCGCAGCGAGGGAGCGACCGCGTTCGCACGCGACCTCGCCCGGCGCGCGGCGGTGCCGCTCGTCGTCGACGCCGACGGGCTCAATGCGCACGCGGGTCGGATCGAGAGCTTCGCGGAGCGTCCCGCCGGGACGGTCCTCACGCCCCACGCGGGCGAGCTCTCGCGTCTCCTCGGCGTCGACTCCGACGCGATCAAGGCGGCCCGTCTCGCACACGCCCGGGACGCAGCGCGGCAGGCCGGCGCCGTCGTCGTCCTCAAGGGCGACGACACCCTCGTCGCCGCTCCCGACGGCCGCGTCGCCGTGAGCCCCGGAGGAGCGCCTGCGCTCGCCACCGCGGGCACCGGAGACGTCCTCGCCGGGACGATCGGCGCGTTCCTCAGCCAGGGGCTCGACGCGTTCGCCGCTGCCTCCGCCGGCGTCCTCGCGCACGTGCGTGCGGGCGTGCGGGCGACCACCGCCGTCGGGGGGCCGGACGGCGTCACGGCGTCGGACGTCATCGCCGCGCTCCCGTGGGGCAGGCGCCGCGAGCGGTAGATTGCCCGCCATGGCCGAGCAGACCGTCGCCGACATCATGGACCGCGACCCGGTGACGATCACCCCCGAGGTGGACGTCCACACCGCCGTGCAGCTCATGCGCGAGAACGAGCTTCCGGGCCTCCCGGTCATCAACGACGGCGGCCGCTGCGTCGGCATCGTCACCGAGGCGGACCTCATCATCGCCTCCGAGCAGGGAGACCTCCATCTCCCGCACTACGTCGAGCTGCTCGGGGGCGTCGTGTTCCTCGAGCCGCTCAAGGGGTTCGAGGACCGCATCCGCAAGGCGTTCGCGTCGAAGGTGAAGGACCTCATGACGAAGGACCCCGACACCGTGAACGTCGACGCGACCGTGCGCGAGGCCGCGAAGCTCATCGTCCGCACGGGCCACAACCGGCTGCCCGTCGTCGAGCACGGGCGGTTCGTCGGCATCGTCACCCGCGTCGACGTCCTCGACGCGCTCGCGAACGAGGCGTAGCACGCGCGTGGTCCGCGCCGAGGCGACGGTCGACGTCCGCGCGATCGCCGCGAACGTCGCGACCCTCCGCGCGGCGCTCACCGGCGGGGCGGAGCTGTGTGCGGTCGTCAAGGCCGACGGCTACGGCCACGGCGCGACACGCGCGGCCCGCGCGGCGGTCGAGGGCGGCGCCCACTGGCTCGCGGTCGTGAGCGCCGAGGAGGCGAGAGAGCTCCGCGAAGCGGGATTCCACGACATCCCGATCCTCGTCATGGGCGCCCTCTCCCGGGATGAGCTGGCGGTCGCGCTCGCCGCGGACGCCGACGTCATCGCCTGGACCCCCGAGCTCGTCGACGCGGTCGCCGACCTCGCGCCCGGCGGCGCCCCCGGCCGCGTCCACGTCAAGCTCGACACCGGGATGGGGCGGCTCGGCACGCGCGACCCGGCGGTCGCGACGGCCGTCGTCGGGCGGGCTGCGGCGGCGGAGGGGGTCGAGCTCGTCGGCGTGATGACGCACTTCGCGACCGCCGACGAGGAGGGGGACGAGTTCATGCCGGCGCAGCTCGCGCGCTTCCGCGCGTGGGCGGAGCCGCTGCGCGAGCGGCATCCGGGGCTGCTCCTCCATGCGGCGAACAGCGCGGCGACGCTGCGCGAGCCGGCGAGCCATCTCGACATGGTGCGCTGCGGCGTCGCGATCTACGGGCTCGATCCCTTCGGGCGCGATCCGCGCGAGCGCGGTCTCGTCCCCGCGCTCGCGCTGCGTTCCTACGTCGCCACGGTGAAGCCGTGCGCGGCCGGCGAGAGCACGGGATACGGCCGTCGCTTCGTCGCGGCCCGCGACACCGTCCTCGCGACGGTGCCGGTCGGCTACGGGGACGGGTGGCGGCGCGGCCTCTCGGACAAGGCCGACGTCCTCGTGCGCGGCCGCCGGTGGCCGCTCGTGGGCACGGTCAGCATGGACAACGTCACGATCGACCTCGGGCCCGACGGGGGAGGGGTGCAGGTCGGCGACGACGCCACGCTGCTCGGCGCCGACGGCGACGAGGAGATCCTCGCCGAGGAGATCGCGAGCGCGCTCGGGACGATCAACTACGAGGTGACGTGCGGCCTCCTGCCGCGCGTCCCCCGGCGCGAGGCGGGAGAGGTGTGAGCGCCGCGCTCGACGCGGCCCGGGCCGCCCTGCGCGACGAGCGCGTGTGGCTCGTGGGAGGAGCCGTGCGCGACCGGCTCCTGCACCGGCCGACCGAGGACGTCGACCTCGTCGTCGAGGGCGACGTGCGCGCCGCGGCGCGCCAGCTCGGCGTCTCCAGCGGCGGTCCCGCGTTCCCCCTCTCGGAGGCCTTCGGCGCCTGGAGGGTCATCGGGCCCGGCCGCGCGTGGCAGGTCGACCTCTCCCCGCTGCACGGCGGGGTCATCGAGGAGGACCTCGCACGTCGCGACTTCACGATCAACGCGATCGCCGAGCCGCTCGCCGGCGGGGCGCTCGTCGACCCGCACGGCGGGGCGGCGGACGCCGCGCACCTGCGCCTGCGCATGGTGAGCGCCGAGGCGTTCGACGACGACCCGCTGCGGGTCATCCGGCTCGCCCGGCTCGCGTGCGAGCTGGGCCTGCACGCCGAGCCCGCGACGTTCCGCGCCGCGCAGGCGTGCGCCCCGCGGATCGCGGACGTCGCGCCCGAGCGCGTGTTCGCCGAGCTGCGGCGGATCCTCGCCGCCGACGCCGCCGTGTCCGGGCTCGGCCTCGCCGACGAGCTCGGCGTGACCCGGCACGTCGTCCCCGAGCTCGAGAGGCTCCGCGGGGTGCGCCAGCGCGCCGGCGACGACGAGGACGAGGACGTCCACGGCCACACGCTCGCCGTCCTCGAGGAGACGATCGCGCTCGAGCGCGACCCCGCCGTCCACATCGGGACCGAGCACGCCGCCCGGATCCGCGCCTTCCTCGCCGAGCCGCTCGCCGACGAGATGACGCGTGGGACGGCGCTGCGTCTCGGCGCGCTCCTCCACGACGTCGCCAAGCCGCAGACCCGCACCGTCGAGGACGGGGTCGTGCGCTTCCCCGGCCACGACGAGCGCGGCGCCGGGATCGCGCGGGAGGTCCTCACGCGGCTGAGGACGAGCGAGCGTCTGCGCGCCCACGTCTCGGCGCTCGCCCGGCACCACCTGCGCCTCGGCGAGCTCGCCCGACACGCACCGCTCAGCGCGCGCGAGCTGCACGCCTACCTCGCTGCGACGGAGCCCGTCGCGCTCGACGTCACGCTCCTCGGCGTCGCCGACCGGCTCGCGGTGCGAGGCCGGGCGCCGGAGGACTCGGTCGCCGCGCTGCTCGGGCTCGCGCGGGACCTCCTGCCGGCCGTGGTCGACTGGCAGCTCGCCGATCGTCCCGCGCCCCTCGTCCGCGGCGACGTCCTCGCGGACGCGCTCGGCATCCGCCGCGGACCGGTGCTCGGGGATCTCCTCGCCGAGATCGAGGCGGCACGCTACGCGGGCGAGATCGACTCCGCCGACGGCGCGATCGAGCATGCACGGCGCTGGCTCGCCGCCCGCTCCGGATAGCCTGCGCGGCATGGCTGCCGACCCCGACTGCATCTTCTGCAAGATCCTCGCCGGCGAGCTGCCGTCCGCGAGGGTCGCCGAGACGGAGCGCGCGATCGCGTTCATGGACATCAACCCCGGGACCCGGGGCCACGTGCTCGTCATCCCGCGCGAGCACAGCCGGGACCTCCTCGAGATCCCGTCCGAGGACCTCGCCGCCTGCGCGGACCTCGCCCAGGAGATCGGCCGACGGGCGATGGACCGCCTCGGCGCCGACGGCGTGAACGTCCTCAACGCCTGCGGCGCCGCGGCGTGGCAGACGGTGTTCCACTTCCACCTCCACGTCGTCCCCCGCTACGCGGACGACCCGGAGAAGGACGACCTCCGGCTGCCGTGGACGCCCGCCCCGGGCGACATGGAGGACATCCAGGCGGCCGCGCGGGAGCTCTCGTGAGCGCCTCCGGGCCGGTGCGCCTCGACCGCGACGGAGCGCTCGCGACGCTCACGTTCGACTCCCCGCCGCTCAACCTGTTCGACCGCGCGATGATCGACGGGTTCGGCGATGCGGTCGGCCGGCTCGCCGCCGACCCGCCCCGCGGGCTCCTCCTCCGCGCGGAGGGCAAGGTCGTCTCCGGCGGTGTCGACGTCCACGTCTTCGAGGGCCTCACCCCCGAGCAGGGAACGGCGCTCTGGGAGGAGCTCCTCGTCCCCGTCCAGCAGCTCGAGGAGCTGCCGTGCCCGACCGTGTTCGCGGCGCACGGCCTCTGCCTCACCGCCGCGTTCGAGATCAGCCTCGCCTGCGACATCCTCCTCGCCGCCGAGTCGGCGCGCTTCGGCCTCGTCGAGATCGTCGTCGGGCTCACCCCGAGCATGGGCGGGCCCCAGCGACTCACCGAGCGCGCCGGGCCCGCGCGCGCCAAGGAGCTCATCTACACCGGCGAGCTCTTCGCCGCCGCGACCCTCGAGCGGTGGAACGTCGTCAACCGCGTCCTCCCCGACGAGGGGTTCGCCGACGCGGCACGCGCGTTCGGGGAGCGGATCGCGAACGGACCGACGCGGGCCCACGCGGCGACGAAGAGGATCGTCGCGACGGCGGCCAACGAGGGCGCGCGCGCCGCCGACGCGGTGACGCCCGAGGTGAGCGGCGTCCTCTTCGGCACCGAGGACCTCAAGGGCGCCGTCCGATCGTTCCTCGACGAGGGGCCCGGCAAGGCGACGTACACGGGTCGCTGACCCGAGGCTGCGATGCCGATCGCGCAGAGCGCCGGGGCGCGGATCGCCTACACCGACAGCGCGCCCCGCGGGGCGACGGCCGCGGAGACCCTCGTGCTCGTCATGGGCCTGGGCGGGACCGGTGCGGCCTGGTGGCGACTCGTGCCGCACGTCGAGCCCCACGTCCGGGTCCTCGCGATCGACAACCGGGGGACGGGCGCGAGCAGCCGCCTGCGCGGGCCGCTGCGGATCTCCGACATGGTCGCCGACGTCCTCGCCGTCCTCGACGACGCCGGCGTCGAGCGGGCGCACGTCTTCGGGACGTCGATGGGCGGGATCGTCGCCCAGCACCTCGCGCTCGGCCACCGCGACCGCGTCGCGTCGCTCGTGCTCGGGAGCACGACGGCGTGCGCGCGCTCCGGCGCACCGCCGTGGCGGCTCCTCTCGTCCAGCCTGCTGCGCCCGCTCGTCGGCGTCGAGCGCTCGTGGCAGCTCGTCGTCCGCGCGCTCTACGCCGAGCGGACGCCCCGCGAGCATCCGGGCAGGGTCGAGGAGGACTGCGTGCTGCGGACCCAGGACGCGACCCCGACCGCGACGATCGGAGCGCAGCTCGGGGCGATCGCGCTCCACGACGTCCGCTCGCGGCTCGGCGAGCTCGCGGGTCTCGGGGTGACCGTCCTGCACGGGGACGAGGACCGGCTCATCGCGCCGGCACGCGGTCGCGCGCTTGCACTGGCGATCCCCGGCGCGCGGTTCGTCATGATTCCCGGATGCGGTCATCTCATGACGACCGACGCCGAGCTGCCGACGGCACGGGCCGTCCTCGATCACCTCGCGCGTCACGGCGCCTGTCGCGCGCAGGCGGCCTGACCGCCGCCGTCGTCCTCGCCGCCGGAGCGGTCGCGCTCGCGCAGAGCACGCTCGGCGAGCGCGTCGTCGTCACCGACGACCGCGACGACGCGGCGAACGAGCAGATCGACATCACCCGCGTCCAGCTCGAGCGGGCGAAGGACGGGCGCCTGCGCGGCGCGGTCACCGCCGCCGCCGACTGGGAGGCGTCGGACCTCGAGGCGACCGGGCGCGACCCCGGGCCGCCCGGCTCGATCTGCCTGCGCCTCTACGACATCGCCGGCTCCGCCGGGGAGAAGGTCCCGGACCATCTCGTCTGCGTCACGAGCCGGGACGGCGATCGCCTCCGCGGCCACGTCCTCGAAGAGCGCCCGAACGACTTCCCGCGCCGCGTCGCGACGGCGACGGTCACCCGGCCGAGCGACCGCTCGGTCGTCGTCAAGTTCTCGCAGAGCTCGGTCGGACGTCCGGCGACCCTGCGGTTCTCGGCCGAGTCCACCCGGGCGGGATGCGCGAGGGTCTCGTGCGTCGACGCGGGACCCGACCTCCCGAGCACCGGCCGTCTGAAGCTCCGCGAGCTCGAGGCGACGACGAACCCGCCGCGTGAAGCCGGCTAGTCGCTGAAGCGCTGGAGGCCGCGCACGGCGAGGCCTCCCATGACGGTGAGCATGCCGGCGAGCGCGAGGTAGGCGGGCCAGGTGTCGCCCCACGTCACGTCGCCGACGAACCCCTGCCGGACGCCCTCGAGGACGAGGGTCACGGGGTTGAGCGTCGCGATCACCTCGAGCCAGCCGGCGAGGAGCTCCTTCGGCGCGTAGCTCGTCGTGAAGAGGACGGCGATGAAGCTGCCGACCTGCATGAGCGGAGCCGCCTGCTGCGAGCGGAAGCGCAGGGCGAGGATCGTGCCCCAGCACGCCATGACGCACGCGATGCCCATGATGAGCGGGATGGCGACGACGAGCTCGAGGAATCCCGGGAAGTCGACGTCGAGGCTGACGGCGATGATGAAGAGGAACGTCGCCGGCAGGAGCGCTCGCAGGCCGGCGCTCGCGACGATGCCGATGAGCAGCGTGACGCGCGGGGCGGGGCAGAGGAGGAGGCGGTCGAACCACCCCTGCTCGATGTCGCGGGCGAGGTTCACGCCCGTCGCCGCCCCGGTGAAGCCCGCGCCCTGGAGGAACCCGACGGCGACGATGAACGTCATGAAGTTCTCCGCCGTGAACCCCTCGAGGTTCGCCGCCCGGCCGAAGACGGCGGAGAGGCCGACCATGAAGATCGACGGGGCGAGGACGCCGGGGATCGCCGCGCCGGGGACGCGGAGGATCTCGTTCAGCGCGCGGCGGACGAGCGCACGCACGACGAGGGCGTTCTCCCTCATGCGTCACGCAGCCTTCCGCGGAGGGCGAGGATCGAGAGCGCGATGCCCGCCGCCGCGACGCCGCCCGCGGCGGCGAGCCCCTCGAGGACGGGCCCGGCGCTCGCCGACGAGATGATCGGGTCGCGGAGCCCCTCGGCGATGAAGCTCAAGGGGTTGTAGCGCGCGACGCTGTCGGCCGGGCTGGACAGGAGGTCCTCCGGGAAGAACGCGGTGCTCACGAAGAGGACGACGAAGACGAGCGGGAAGACGCCCTGGACCGTCGCCGCGCTGCGTGCGCGCAGCGCGAGCGTCGTGCCGATCGCGCCGAATCCGACGCCCGCGACCATGCCGGTCACGAGGAGGAGGACGACGCCCCAGACGCCCCCCTTGATCGACGCGCCGAACACGAGTCCGAGGACGACGAAGTACGTCACCTGGAGAGCGCCGAGCACGGCGGCGGCGAGGAGCCGCCCCATGACGATCGCCGACCGGGGGATGGGGGAGGCGACGAGCCGATCGAAGAAGCCGCCCTCGATCTCGAGGGCCATCGCGATGCCCGCGGCGACGCCTCCGAGGAGCAGCGACTGCGTCATCGCCGCGGCGAGCTGGAAGTCGAGGAACCCGTCGACGACCGGGAAGCCGGGGAGGTTCGTCGTCCGGTTGAGGCCGCCGACGTTGACCGCGAGGAAGAGGGAGGGGAAGAGGACGAGCGGGGCGAGGAACTGCGGTCGGCGGAAGCTGTTGGCGAGCGCCCGCCGTGCGAGCGCGACCGTCGCGCGGGTCACGACGGGCCGGCGGGCGTCGCGGTCGGTCCCGGGCCGGGGGGCGTCGCCTCGTCCGGGGCGTCCGCCGACGCGCCCTCGGCGCCCTCGAGGTGCCGGCCCGTCTTCTCGACGAAGACGTCGTCGAGCGTCGGCTGGACGACCTCGAGAGCGGCGACCTCGATCCCGGCCTCGTCGAGGGCGCGGACGACGGGGGCGAGCGCGGTCGCTCCGCCGTCGACGGCGAAGGAGAGGTCGGCGTTCTCCGTCGAGGGACGCTCGTCGCCGAAGCGCGCGAGAAGCTCGCGGGCGCGCGGCAGCGCGGCCGGGTCCGCGAGCGAGACGTTGAGCCGCGGCCGGTCGATCTCCGCCTTGAGCGAGGCGGGCGTGCCCTCGGCGACGAGCTTGCCCGCGTTGATGATCCCGACGCGGTCGGCGAGCTGGTCGGCCTCCTCGAGGTACTGCGTGGTGAGGAAGACCGTCGTGCCCTCTCCCTTGAGGCGGCGGACCTCCTCCCACAGCGTGAGTCGCGAGACGGGGTCCAGGCCGGTCGTCGGCTCGTCGAGGAAGAGGACCTCGGGCTGGTGGACGAGGGCCATCGCGAGGTCGAGCCGGCGGCGCATCCCGCCCGAGTAGGTGCCGACGCGGCGGTCCCGCGCCTGCTCGAGCCCGACGCGGGCGATGAGCTCCTCGGCGCGTCCCGCGACGTCCCGGCGGGGGATCCCGTGCAAGGTCGCTTGCAGCTCGACGAGCTCGCGACCCGTCATGAGGAGGTCGAGCGAGGCCTCCTGGAGGGCGACGCCGATCCGTCGCCGCACCTTCGCGGGCTCCCGCGCGACGTCGTGGCCCGCGACCGTCGCGCGGCCCCCCGTGGGGCGCAGGAGGGTGACGAGCATCCGCACGGTCGTCGTCTTCCCCGCGCCGTTCGGGCCGAGGAAGCCGTAGACCTCGCCCGCCTCGACCGCGAGGTCGACACCGGCGACGGCCTTCAGGCCGCCGCGGTACTCGCGTTCCAGTCCGCTCGTCTCGATCGCCGCCATGAAGCCGGAGAGTCTATTGCGCGCGCAACTTCTGATCGGTGAGGCCCCGCACCTTCCGAGGAAGAGTCGTGTTCAATGGTCGTGATGAAGCTCAAGCGATCGACGAAGACGACGTTCGCGGCCATCGGCTGCGTGCTCGCCCTCCCGGCAGCGGCCTTCGGCACGCTCACCGAGGTCGGCGTGATCGACTCCGACGCCACGACGCCGCCTCCGAAGCCGTCCTGCCCCGAGCGGCCGTGCCTCGCGATCTCCAAGACGACCGGCTTCCAGGCGAAGGTCGGCGACACCCGCGGCGTGCACGTCATCCCCAAGGACGGCCGCATCGTCGCCTGGGCGGTGACGCTCGGCGAACCCGGAGCGGAGCAGGTCGAGTTCTTCGACGAGAACCTCGGAGGCCCCTCGGAGGCGCAGATCACGATCCTGCGCCCGGGCAACAAGCTCTACCACCGCAACATCAAGGTGGGGCCGCCGAAGAAGCTCAAGAAGTACTTCGGGCAGACCGTCCAGTTCCCGCTCGAGGAGACCATCAAGGTCGAGAAGGGCTGGGTCGTCGGGCTCACGGTGCCGACCTGGGCGCCCGCGCTCGCGGTCAACCAGCCGTCGACGACCTCGTGGAGGGCGAGCCGCCGGAAGGGGCAGTGCGACGACTTCGACCGCCAGACGGCGCAGGACGAGAGCAAGGAGATGAAGATCTCCCGCTTCTACTGCCTCTACCAGACCGCCCGGGTCATGTACTCGGCGACGCTCGTCTCGACTCCGTAGGCGGTTCGCCCCCGGCGTCGCCCCGCCCAGGCGCGGGCGACGTCGGCGGTAGGGTCGGGTCATGAACCCGCTGAAGTCCGAGGCCGCCGCCTTCCGGTTCCTCCTCGGGACCGTCGCCGTCGCCGCGGCGGTCGTCCTCGTCGTCCTCGTCGTGCGCGCCGTCACCTGACGCCGCCCGAGAGGGCGGCGCCCGGCGGCGGGCGTCAGCCCTCTTCGACGGTGAGGACGCCTTCCATGCCGGCCTCGCGGTGCCCCGGCACGGAGCAGTAGTACGTGTACTCGCCGGGCTCGAACGTGGCGGTGAACGAGGCCGTCTCGCCCGTGACGACCGGGGTCTCGCCCTTGCCGTCGATGACGAGGTTGTGCGGGACCTGCGACTCGTTCGGCATGACGATCTCGAGCTCGCCGGGCGGGGCCTGCGCCGTCGCGTTCACGTAGAGGAGCCCGCCGCCGGGATCGGCGGGGATCGTCAGGACGCCGTCGTCGGCGACGGCCGGCTCGTCGGAGGCCGCGGACTGGACGGCGGTCGCGAGGATGCCCTCGTCCTCGCCGGGCCGCGCGACGGCCTCCGCGACGTACGCGGCGACGTCCTCGGCCTCCTCACCCTCGACGAGCTTCGCGGGCATCACGGAGCCGCGGCGCGGATAGAGGATCTGCTCCTCGACGACGCCCTCGATGCCCTCGCGGCCGAAGCCGTCGGTGAGCGGCCGGACGAAGGCCTGGTCGAGGTTCGGGCCGGTCACTCCCTTCGTCTCGGCGCGCTCGAGGATGTGGCACGACCCGCACCGCTCGACGAAGAGCTGCTTGCCGGCGACGAGGTCGGGGTTGTCGCTGGCATCGCAGCCTGCGGCGGCGAGCGCGGCGACGACGGCGGTGGTGGCGAGCCCGAGGCGGCGCACCGGTCGCTGAGGAAGGACCCTTGGCATCACGAGCCCAACCCTATCCGCACCGGGAGGACGGAATCCACCCTGCTCGGCGGCCGTTCTCCCGTGGCGTGGTCGCGCCCGCTCGCGCGGTAGAGTGCCGGGGGATGAGCCAGCGTTACCGCATGCGGACGCCCACGACCGGGCGTGAGATCTTCCTCGAGGCCGAGCCCGACGTCGTCTACCGCGACCGCGAGACGGGCGAGGAGCTCCAGGTCGTCGGCAAGGTCCTCCCGGTCGCGCCGAGCGAGAGCCGGCTGCCGTGGGCGGTCGAGCACCTCCGCTTCTGCCCGTGGTGCGACCAGCTCGCTCAGAGGGACCTCAACGACTGCCCGACGTGCGGCCGCCGCATGCCGCCCGTCGCCACGACCTGACGACCGCGCGCATGATGCCGCGCCGGCTCACCGCCCTCCTTCTCGCGCTGGCCGCGACGGGCGGCCTCGCGGCCTGCGGCGGCGGTGAAGAGGTCGGCGACGTCGTCCCCAGCGACACCCCGGAGCTCCTCCCGCCGGGGGAGGGCTCGACGGAGGTCCCCGACGGCGACGGCGACGTCGACTCGACGGCGACCACCTCGACGACCGACACGACGGAGGCGACGGACGACGCCGCGGCGCCGACCCCGGCCCCGAGCACGGGGAACGCCGGGGGAGACACCGGCGCGCCCGCGCCCGCGCCCGCCCCGGCGCCCGCCCCGGCGCCCGCGCCCGAGAGCGGGGGGACGGCGGCGCCCGATCCGAACGCCCAGGCCGCCCCGGACGGCGGTCAGACCGGCGGCTTCAGCGACTTCTGCGCCCAGAACCCCGGCGCCTGCGGCGAGTAGCCGCGCTCCGCGCCGCGGCGTCCGATCACCGCCGATCTGCGCCGCGTCCGGCTCGTCGGCGCCGTCTCGACCCCCGAGCCTCCGCCGCCTGCGTGCCGCCGTCCTCGCCCGCGCAGACGTGAGAGGGCGCCCGTGCGGGCGCCCTTCCGCGCAGACGTGAGAGGGCGCCCGTGCGGGCGCTCTTCCGCGCAGACGAGAGAGGGCGCCCATGTGGGCGCCCTCTCTCGCTGACGGCCTGTCGTCCAGCGTCGCTAGATGACGTAGATCGTGGTGAAGACGACGATCCACATGACGTCGACGAAGTGCCAGTAGATCCCTGGTATCTCGACACCGCGATGGTCCTCGGCGCTGAAGTGGCCTCTGAACGCCCTCAGGGTGACGATGAAGAGGAGGATGAGGCCGATGAGGACGTGGGCGCCGTGCAGGCCGGTGAGGCCGTAGAAGATCGAGCCCTGCGCGTGGTCGTGCGGCGCGAAGCCGAGGTGGATGTACTCGTTGACCTGGACGAAGAGGAACGTCGCGCCGAGGAGGAACGTCGTCAGCATCCCGAGCTTGAACGCGCGGCGGTTGCCTGCCTTCAGCGCCGTCTCCGCCCAGTGGAGAGTGAGGGAGGAGGAGAGCAGGATCGCCGTGTTGACGCCGGCGATCGCGACCGGCAGCTCCGTGCCGTCGGCGGGCCACGGGTTGTCCTGCACGATCCGGATGAAGAAGTAGGCGGCGAAGAAGCCGCCGAAGATCATCAGCTCGCTGATGATGAAGAGCAGCATGCCGAGCATCCCCGGCTCGACGCGGCTCGAGCGGTTCGCGGGCGGCGGCCCGTGGTGATGATCGTCGTGGCCGTGCCCGTGGGCGGGGATCGCGGCGGCTTCCATCGTGGTCGGTCTCTTCCCTCGGTCGCTCGGCGGTCGGTGCTCGGGGTCAGGCGGCGGTGGTCGTCTTCTCGGTCGCCTCGACGTGCTCGACGGGGAGGCCGCTCGCCTTGCGCACGCGCTCGACGAGGTCGGCCCGCAGCCATCCGGACTTCGTCGCCGGCAGCGTCGAGATGACGACGTCGTCGATGTGGAAGAACTGGAGCGCGTTCATCGTCGCGGTGTAGGGATCGGGGTCCCCGATCATGCCCGCGCAGCGCAGGTCGGCGGAGCGCACGCGGTCGACGAGCTGCGAGAGGCGCGCCTGCGCGCGGCGCACCGCGACGCCCTCGCCGCCGTCCTGGGGGACGACCGCGATGAAGATCCGGTCCTGGCCGTCGGACATCTTGCCCTTGAGATGGTCGACGAGCTCGTCGCGGCTCGCCGTCCGGTTCGCGACGACGAGCGTCACGCGGAACGGGCGCCCCTCCTTGGCGAGGTCGACGACGACGTGCTCGACGGGAAGCCCGGACGCCTCCTCGATGCGCTCGATGAGGCCGCGCCGCATCCAGCCGGACGTCGGCTCGGGGTGCGTCGAGATGACGATCTCGTCGGGGTCGTACTCGGCGATCGCGTCCATCGTCGCGGTGTAGGGATCGGGATCGCCGACCTCGCCGACCGAGTCGATGCCGCGCTGGCGGAGATAGGCCCGCGCGAGGTCGACGCGCACCTGCGCCGCGTCGTAGACCGCGTCGTCGTAGATGACGTTGCCGTGCCTGGGCTGCGTCCGCGGCACGCAGAAGACCGCGCGCGCGTCGCCGTCCTCCAGCCGTGGCATGACGGTCTCGACGAGCTTCGACCCGCCGAGGGTCTCGTTGGCGACGATGAGGATGGTCTTCATGACTTACTCCTTGCTCGGCTGGGCGACGGACCCCGCTGGGGTGGGGGTCACCTCGGCCCCGTCCTCGACGATGCCGTGGACGGCCCCCGGGACGCCGTACTCGTAGGGGCCGCCGACGACGGTCGGCACGCGGTCGAAGTTGAAGATCGGCGGCGGGCTCGAGACCTGCCACTCGAGGGTGAGCGAGCGCCACGGGTTCGCGGCCGCCCGCGGACCGCCGCGCCACGAGGCGACCATGTTGTAGACGAAGATGAGGGTCGAGAGGCCGAGCGCGAACGACGCGATCGAGATCGCGAGGTTCCAGCCGGCGTACTGCTCGGCGTAGTCGGCGACGCGCCGCGGCATCCCGTCGACGCCGATGAGGTGCATCGGCGCGAAGGTCGCGTTGAAGAAGACGAACGTCGTCCAGAAGTGGAGCTTGCCGAGGCGCTCGTCGTACATCCGCCCCGTCATCTTCGGGAACCAGTAGTAGACGCCGGCGAAGATCGTGAAGAGCGACCCGCCGAAGAGGACGTAGTGGATGTGGGCGACGATGAAGTACGTGTCGCTCACGTGGATCGTGAGCGGGATCATCGCGAGCATCACCCCGGAGATCCCTCCGAGCGTGAACATCGTGAGGAACCCGAGCGCGAAGAGCATCGGCGTGTCGAGGGTGAGGACGCCCCGCCACATCGTCGCGAGCCAGCTGAAGATCTTGATGCCGGTCGGCACGGCGATGATCGCCGTCGTCACCATCATCGGGATGCGGATCCAGTCCTGCATGCCGCTCACGAACATGTGGTGCGCCCACACGGTGAAGCCGAGGACGACGATCGCGAGCAGGGAGAAGGCCATCATGCGGTAGCCGAAGATCGGCTTTCGCGCCTTCACCGCCAGGACCTCGCTGATGATCCCGAAGCCCGGGAGCATCATGATGTACACCGCGGGGTGGGAGTAGAACCAGAAGACGTGCTGGTACATGAGCACGTCGCCACCTTGCGCCGCGTTGAAGAAGTTGAAGCCGAGGGCTCTGTCGAGCAGGATGAAGAACTGCGACGCGGCGATGAACGGCGTCGCGATGACGACGAGGAGCGACGTCGAGAAGTTCGCCCACACGAGGAGCGGCATCCGGAAGAAGCTCATCCCGGGCGCTCTCATCGTGATGATCGTCACGAGGAAGTTGAGGGCTGTCGCGATGGATGACGCCCCCGCGAACTGCACCCCGATCGTGAAGAAGATCTGGCCGATCGGCGCGGTGTCCGAGAGCGGCGCGTAGGCCGTCCAGCCCGTCGCGAAGGAGCCGCCGGGGGCGAAGAACGAGCCCATCATCATCACGCCCGCGACCGGCAGGAGCCAGAACGACAGGGCGTTGAGCCGCGGGAACGCCATGTCCGGCGCGCCGATCATGAGCGGCAGGACGTAGTTCGCCATGCCCGCGAAGACGGGGATGATGAAGAGGAAGATGAGGATCGACGCGTGGACGCTGAAGAGGCCGTTGAAGGTCCCCGGATCCACGAACTGGCTTCCCGGCTGAGCGAGCTCGGCGCGCATGAGCATCGCCATGAGCCCGCCGACGAGGAGGAAGAAGAACGAGGTCACCGTGTACTGGATGCCGATGACCTTGTGGTCGGTGTTCGGCCGGAAGTAGTCCTTCCAGGACCGCGCGCCGTGGTCGGAGTGGTCGTCCGGCCGCGCCGGCCGGCCGGCCGCCCAGTACAGCCAGTAGTCGAAGCAGCCGAGACCGCCGAGGAAGAAGAGCGGCGTCGCGATGAGAGCGACCTGGAGGACCGACTCGCCGTCGAGGAGCGGGTCGTAGTCGAGCAGCGCGCGGGCGCCGATGCTGAGGCCGTAGGAGAAGGCGATGCCGAGCAGCGTGTAGAACGCCGCGCGGTACCAGCTGGGCCGGCGCAGGGTCATGGGAACGGTCATGAGCGGTCGGTCCTCACTCTTCCGTGGCGTTCTGCAGGTAGGTCACGAGCGCCTCGAGCTCGTCGGGACTGAGCACGCCCTCGTACGGTGGCATGGCCCCTGACGGGAAGCCCTCGGTCGTCTCCGCGGCGGGATCGACGATGGACTGGCGGATCTCGTCGGCGCTCTGGCCGGGGAGGACCTCGTCGAGGTTCGGGCCGACGGCGCCGCCGGTGCCCGCGTCCGCGAGCTGGTGGCAGTTGCCGCAGGCGACCGACTCCCCGTTGCCCTCGATGAAGAGGGCCTTGCCCTCGGAGTCGTCGCCGTCGCCGCCGGCCTCCGTGGCGCCGCCGCCGCCGGCGCCGCCCTCCTTGGCGCGAGCGACCTCGCGCTCCATCCAGGCGGCGAACTCGGTCGATGGCAGGACGTGGGCGTTCTGCCGCATGAACGCGTGCCCGAGGCCGCAGAGCTCCGCGCAGACGACGGGGAAGACGCCGGTCTTCGTCGGCGTGACCCGGTAGCCGGTCGTGACGCCGGGGACCGCGTCGATCTTCATCCGCCACTCCGGCACCCAGAAGTCGTGGATGACGTCCTTGGAGACGACGTCGAAGCGGACGCTCTTGCCCTCCTCGACGTAGAGCTGGTTCGTCGTGAACTCGGTGCCGTCCGGCGCCGTGTAGTCGAACGTCCACGTGAACTGCTCGCCGGTGACGCCGACGCGCGCCTCGGCGTCCGCGGGCGCGTCCTCGATGTCGCCGAGGACGATCGCGGCGTACGTGCAGAGCGAGACGAGGAGGATCGCCGGGAGAGCCGTCCAGATGACCTCGAGGCGCGTGTTCCCGTGGATCGGCGGGCCGTCGAGCTCCTCCTCGCCCGGCTTCTTGCGCCACTCGATGACGCTGAAGAGGACGACCACCGTGACGAGCACGAAGAACGGCACCGATGCGATGACGAGGACGTCCCACAACGTGTCGATGTCCTCGGCTTGCGTGGATCCCTGTGCGGGGAACCAGTCAATGGTCAGCCCGGCGGCGATGCCCAAGGCCGTGGCGATCGCGCCGATGACGACCATCTGCACGATGGCCGACCGGCGCGGCTTGCGCGTCTCCTCACCCATTGGGGCGATCCTATTCCGGCGAGGGGACGCGACGCAACGCGTGCTCCGCGGATGTGCTGGTCGTCGGTCCTGGCGGGCGCCGGCCGCGGGGCCGTCGTCGGCGCGCGTGACCGCCGCGCCGGCGGCGAGGGAGGCGTCAGGCGGCCGCGGGCGATGCGGCGGCGCCGAAGCGCTGGGCCGCCCGGTAGTCCGACGGCGCGAGGCCGTGATGGCGGCGGAACGCCTTCGCGAACTGCGCGGGCTGGCGGTAGCCGACCTGGTTGGCGACCTCACGCACGGTGAGCGCGCGGCTGCGCAGCAGCTCGGCGGCGCGCTCCATCCGGACGCCCGTGAGGTGGTCGCGGAACGTCGTGCGACCGATCTCGTTGTAGGCCCTCTGGAGCTGGCGTCGCGACGAGGCGACCCTGCGGGCGATCTCGTCGAGCGAGAGCTCGCTCGCGAACTCGATCTCGACGATGGCGCACGCCTCCTGGAAGAGGTTCGTGCGATGGCGGACGGTGGCCGGTCGATGCATGACGGACGTTCCTACGTCGAGGGCGAGCGGATGGATGCCGATGCGCCATCCATGATGGCGCATCGACGCTCGTGCGTGTCGTCGGCGCGCTCGTCCGCGTCTTGACCGCCGGGAGGCGGGGCGGCTATCGTGCGCTTGCAACGTTCGCAACAAACTCGGAGGTCGAACGGATGCAGGTACGCGACGGAATGACGACGCTCGTCCTCACGGTCGGGCAAGGGCACAGCCTCCGCGAGGCGGCCCGGCTCATGACCGAGAGGCAGGTAGGTGCTGCCGTCGTGCTCGACCCGGACGCGCCCGGGCCGGGCATCATCACGGAGCGCGACATCCTGCAGTCGATCGGCCGGGGCCAGGACCCCGACGTCGAGCTCGTCGGCGATCACCTCACTCCGTCGATCGTCTTCGCGGCCCCGACCTGGTCGCTCGAGCGCGCCGCCGTCGAGATGGTGGAGGGAGGGTTCCGGCATCTCATCGTCACCGACGACGGCGAGATCCAGGGCGTCCTCAGCGTGCGTGACGTGGTGAGGACGTGGACGCGCGACGGCGCGAGCTGCGACGTCCCGGGGACGGCGAAGGTGGCCTGACCGGAAGACGTGCGGCCGGCGCTCGCCGGCCGCGGGGGAGAGGAAGACGACGGCGCCCACGGGCGCCGTCGTCGGTTCTCGGGCCGTCCGGGCGCCTCGTCGCGGCGTGAGTGTGGATCCACCAGGCCCAGCGCCGGGTGGATCCACACTCACGCGGAGGAGCGGGCGCGAAGGGTCTCAGCGGCGAAGGGTCTCAGCGGCGCGGATCGTCGCCCGTGCGTGGGGCGGGAGGGCCGGGACGGTGCATCGCACGGACCGGCCCCGGAGCGCCGCGCACGGGCGGCGAGACGCCCCGCTGAGGGGCGTCAGTGGTGCTCGGCGGGAAGCTGGTCGATCTCGCGCCGGGCGTCCTGCACCCACACCCAGCCCGTGACGAGCATGAGGATGCCGCCGGCGACGGTGAGGACCCACGACGTGGTGAGCCCGAGGAGCGCGACGGTGATGCCGATGGTCATGAGGATCGGCTGGAAGCTGCCGCCGGGGAGGTGGATCTCCTCGCCGACGGGCGGGACGTTCTCCTCGCGCTCGCTCATGCGACGTAGATGTAGGCGGCGACGAAGGTCATACCGAACATGAAGAAGCAGACGGCGGCGGTGATGAGGCCGCCGCGGACGTTCTTGCGGGCGAGGTTGCGATCCATGACGTGTTGAGTTCTACCCGATCGGGAGTCGAGGCGGCGCCTGCCCTACAGCTTCGCGTCGAGGACCATCGCGCCGAAGAGCAGCGCGAGGTAGAGGAGCGAGAAGAGGTAGAGGCGCAGCGCGGATGGACGGTCGGCACGGCGCATCAGCCGGACCGCGTAGCCGATGAACAGGGCTCCGAGTCCGAGGGACCCGGCGAGGTACACCGCGCCCATCCCGCCGGCGCAGAACGGGAGCTGGGTGACGGCGTAGAGGAGGACGGCGTAGAGGAGGATCTGACGGCGCGTCTCCGCCTCGCCGCGGACGGTGGGGAGCATCGGGACGCCGACCTTCGCGTACTCCTCCTTCATGAGGAGGCTGAGCGCCCAGAAGTGCGGAGGCGTCCAGAAGAAGACGATCGCGAAGAGGTAGAGCGCCGTCCCGCTGAGCGAGCCCTCGACGGCCGCCCAGCCGACGAGCGGCGGGAACGCCCCCGCGGCACCGCCGATGACGATGTTCTGGGGCGTGCGGCGCTTGAGCCACACGGTGTAGACGAAGACGTACCCGAGGAACCCGGCGAACGAGAGCGACGCCGCGAGCGGGTTGATCGTCAGCGTCATCAGGACGAGCGACGCGGCGGCGAGGGAGATGCCGAACGTGAGCGCCGCTCGCGGGGAGACGCGGCCGGACGGGATGGGACGGTCCGCGGTGCGTCCCATCTGCGCGTCGATGTCCCGGTCGTACCAGTGGTTGACCGCGCCGGCGCCGCCGGCCGAGAGGTAGCCGCCCAGGCAGGTCAGGAGGATGAGGCCGATCGACGGCGACCCCGCCACGAGCATCGCCGCGACGGTCGTGAAGAGGAGGAGCGACTGGACCTTCGGCTTCGTCAGCGCGACGTAGTCGGCGACGAGCTGGCGGGCCGCGCTCGGGGCGACGATGTCCGCAGCGGGGACGCTGCTGGCGCGGGAGGCCTCCATCGAGGATGCGAGCCTAACGGGAGCGGCGGGCGCGCGTCGCGGGCCGCGTCAGGGAGACGCGGCCCGCGGGCGAGGGCCTCACGTCCCCGCGGGCGCCTCGGCGACGGCGGTGGCGGGGGGCGCCGGCTCGGTGTCCATCTCCTGCTGCTGGCGGAGCACCTGGCGGCGGATGTCCTTCATCGGCTCGACGGAGCGGACGCGGGGGACGGTGTCGAAGTTGTTCACCGGCGGCGGCGACTGCGTGAACCACTCGAGCGTGTTCGCCTTCCACGGGTCCGGCCCCGCGATCGCGCCCTTCTTCAGTGACCGCGCGACGTTGAGGATGGTCACGAGCACGCCGGTCGCGAGGATGAACGAGCCGATCGTCGAGATGAGGTTGTAGAGCTCGAGGTTCCCGACGTCGGGGTACTCGTAGATGCGGCGCGGCATGCCGTCGAGGCCGATCGAGTGCTGGATGAGGAAGGTGACGTGGAAGCCGATGAGCATCAGCCAGAACGAGATCTTCCCGATCCCCTCGGAGAGCATCCGGCCCGTCATCTTCGGGAACCAGTAGTAGAGACCGGCGAACACGCCGAGCACCGCGCCGCCCATGAGCACGTAGTGGAAGTGCGCGACGACGAAGTACGTGTCGTGCAGCTGCCAGTCGACGGGGAAGATCGCGACGAAGATGCCGGTGATCCCGCCGATGAGGAACGTGAAGAGGAAGCCGATCGCGAACAGCATCGCGACGGTGAACTCGATCGTGCCGCGCCAGAGCGTCGCGATCCAGTTGAAGATCTTCACGCCCGTCGGGATCGCGATGAGGAACGAGCTGAGCATGAAGAAGACGAGGACGATCGTCGGGCTCGGCGTCGAGAACATGTGGTGCGCCCACACGAGCAGCGAGAGGAACGCGATGACGATGGTGGACGCCGCGACGGCCTTGTAGCCGAAGATCGGCTTGCGCGCGAAGACCGGGAGGACCTCGGAGATCATCCCGAACGCGGGCAGGACCATGATGTAGACCTCGGGATGCCCGAAGAACCAGAAGAGGTGCTGCCAGAGGAGCGGCGAGCCTCCCTCCGAGGCGATGTAGAAGCTCGTCCCGAAGTGCCGGTCGGTGAGCAGCAGCGTCACGGCGCCCGCGATGACCGGGAGGGCGAGGATGAGCAGCACCGAGTAGATGAGGATCGACCAGACGAACAGCGGGAGTCGGCCCCAGCCCATGCCGGGCGCCCGCATGTTCGCGATCGTCACGTAGAAGTTGATGGCTCCCACGAGCGAGCCGATGCCGGTGAGGTGGACGAGGAAGATCCAGGCGTCGACGCCGCCGTTCGGCAGGTACTGCGACGAGCTGAGCGGCGTGTAGCAGGTCCATCCGCACTCGGGCGGCGAGAAGAAGATCGACGCGTAGAAGACGAGGCCGCCGGCGGCGAGGAGCCAGAACGAGAGGGCGTTGAGCTTCGGGAACGCCATGTCGCGCGCGCCGATCATGAGCGGCACGAAGTAGTTGCCGAAGCCGGCCATCACGGGGACGACGAACAGGAAGATCATCGTCGTCCCGTGCATCGTGAAGAGCTGGTTGTAGACCTCCGGCGAGAGGAGGGTGTTGTTCGCCTGCGCGAGCTGCAGGCGGATCATCAGCGCCTCGACCCCGCCCATCACGAAGAAGACGAAGGTGAGGACCAGGTACATGATCCCGATCTTCTTGTGATCGGTCGTCGTGACCCAGGAGGTCCAGCCCGTCGGCTCGGGCCTCACGGATCGCGCGGCGATCTGGGGCACCGCGGCGGTGGCGGTCGAGGTGGCGTGCGTCGTGGCCATAAGAGGTGAGGGTCCTTCTCGGGTCAGGGCGTGGGGGTCGTCTGCGCGGCGCCGTCCTGGTCGCCGGACTCGGGCTCGGGCGCGGTCTCGTCACCGGTCGCGGGGAGGTCGCGCTCGTCGCCGCCGACCGGGTCGGTGTTCGTCTCGCCCGCCGTCTCGCTCTCGAGCGCGCGGCGCTGCTTGGCTGCGGCGGCGTTCGCGTCGCTGATCGCCTCCTTCTGCTGGGCGATCCACTGCGCGTACTCCTGCGCGGGCACCGCGCGGACCTGCGCGGTCATCTCGGCGTGGTTGCGGCCGCAGAGCTCGGCGCACTGGCCGCGGTAGACGCCGGGCTCGGGGATCTTGAACCAGGTGTAGTTCGTGTAGCCGGGAACGGCGTCGAACTTGCCGCCGAGCTGCGGGATCCACCAGGAGTGGGCGACGTCCTGGGCCTCGATGTCGAGGGTGACGGTGGTGCCGACCGGGACGACCATCTCGTGGTAGGAGAAGACGTCGTTGAGGACGTTGCCGTCCCCGTCGTCGTAGGTGTAGCGCCAGACGTACTGCTGGCCGTTCACCTTGATGTTGAGGCTCTTGCCGTCGGGCGGCAGGCGCTTGCCGTCCGCGGGAGCCGTCGTGGAGGCGAACTGGATGCCCTCCGGGTCGGAGTTCTCCGGGTTGCGGATGCCGCCGAGCTGGGTGAACGTGACGACCGCGAGGACGACGAGGATGAGGGCCGCGCCGACGGTCCAGCCGATCTCGAGACGCGTGTTGCCGTGGATCTGCGCAGCGACGGCGCCCTTCCGTGCCCGGTACTTGACGACCGAGTAGGCGAGGGTGCCGGCGACGACGACGAAGATGACGATGGCGATCGCGAGGACGACCTTGTAGAGCGTGTCGATCTTGTCGGCGTTCGGCGAGCCGCCGTCCTCCGGGGTGAGGAAGTCGGCGGAGGCCGTCCCCGTCATGAGCAGGCTGAGCCCGACGGCGGCGGTGAGCGCGAGGAGGAGGCTGCGGCGCTTGTTGGAGAAGACGTTCATATGGCGCAAGGCGGCGGGGATTCTAGTCACGATTGGACGGGATCAGAGGTCAGCGGGCGCCTCAGCGCCCCTGGAAGGCGGGCGGACGCTTCTGGGCGAAGGAGAGCACGCCCTCGACGAAGTCGGCGCTGCCCGCCATCTCCTGCTGGATGTCGGCCTCGAGCGCGAGCTGGGCCGTCATGTGGTGCATCTGGGAGGCGTTGAGCTGGCGCTTGGCGCCGGCGTACGAGCGAGTGGGCCCGTTCGCGAGGCGCTCGAGGAGCTTCTCGGCCTCGGCGCGGAAGACGTCGTCGGGGTGGACGCGGTTGATGAGGCCCCACTCGAGGGCCTGTGCGGCCGGCACCTTCTCGCCGAGCATCGCCATCTCGGCGGCGCGTGCGACGCCGACGCGTGCGGGCACGAAGAGGGAGGAGCCGCCGTCGGGCACGAGCCCGATGTTCACGAAGGCGAGGAGGAAGTACGCGGACTCGGCGGCGACGACGAGGTCGCCCGCCAGCGCGATGCCGAGCCCGACGCCCACGGCGGGGCCGTTGACGGCGGTGAGCACCGGCTTCTCCATCGTGCGCAGGAGCTCGATGATCGGGTGATAGCGCTCGTGCAGGACGCGGCGGAGGTCCGGCTTGCCGTCCTCGGTCACCGGCGGCGCCTCGCCCTCGTTCTCGAAGGACGTGAGGTCGGCGCCCGACGAGAACGCCCGGCCGGCGCCCGTCAGCATCACCGCGCGGATCTCGTCGTCGTCGGCGATCGCCGTCAGCGCGGCGACGAGGTCCGCGCTGAGGGTCGCGTTGAACGCGTTCATGACGTCGGGGCGGCCGAGCTCGACGATGACGGCCGTCCCGGCGCGGGTGACGGAGACGGTCCGCAGATCGAGCCCCAGCACGTTCTCGCTCATGACGCGGCACCCTATCTCCGCGTACGCTCAGGCGGTGTCCCGACCCGTCATCGGCCTTCCCGCGGAGGTGGAGACCGTCCGTCACGGTCCGTGGGAGGAGCCCGTCGCGTTCCTGCCCACGGCCTACGCCGAGGCCGTCCAGCGGGCGGACGGCGTCGCGGTCATGCTCGTCCCGGACCCCGGGCGGGAGGACGACGCCGACGAGGTCCTCGACCTCGTCGACGGGCTCGTCCTCACCGGCGGCACCGACGTCGACCCGGGCAGCTACGGGGCCGAGGCGGGGCCCGCGACGGTGAGGACGACACCCGCCCGCGACGCGTTCGAGATCGCGCTCGCGCGAGCCGCCCTCGACCGCGACCTCCCCGTCCTCGCGATCTGCCGGGGGATGCAGATCCTCAACGTCGCGGTGGGCGGCACGCTCCACCAGCATCTCCCTGATCTCGTCGGGACCGAGGAGCACCGGCGCATCCCGGGCCGCTGGCCGGGCAACGAACACGAGGTCGAGCTCGACCCCGCGAGCCACGCGGCGCGGCTCGCGGGCGAGGCGCGCCACCGCGTCCTCAGCCATCACCACCAGGGCGTGGACCGGCTCGGGGAGGGGGTCGTCGTGACGGGGCGCTCGCCGTTCGACGGGCTCGTCGAGGCGATCGAGATCCCCTCGCGCCGCCTCGCGGTCGGCGTCCAGTGGCATCCGGAGGCCGATCCCGCGAGCGAGGTCGTCGGGCGCTTCGTCTCCGAGGTCGCGGCGGCGCGCTCGGTGCGCTGAGCGTCCGGCCGGCCCTCAGCGCACCGGGATCCGCGTCACCGCGCCGTCGGGGGCGGAGGCGACCCAGACCGCCCGGTCGCCGGCGGCGATCGCGACCGGCGCGCGGCCGACGTCCCCGATCCCGTCCTCGGCGACCTCGGCGCTCTCGGCGTCGATGCGGGTCAGCGTCGCGTCGAGCTCGTTGGTCACCCAGACCGATCCCTCGAGCGTGGCGACGCCGCGCGGGCCGTCGCCGACGGCGATCGCCGACGTCTCGTACGGCGCCTCGAGGTCGATGCGGACGACGGTGTCGTCCCCGGCGCTCGCGACCCACGCCGCGCCGGCTCCCACGGCGATGCCCCGCGGGGCCGCGCCGGCGGCGACGGTCGTCGCCTCGCGCGTCTCGGCGTCGATCCTCGTGACCGCGGGCGCACCGCGGGAGACGACCCACACGGCGTCCTCGCCCACGTCGAGATCCTGGACCCCGCCGTCGACGGCGATCGTCTCGACGGCGAGCGTCTCCGGGTCGACGCGCGCGATCGCTCCAGAGGCGCCGTCGTCGGCGTTCCGGACCGCGACCCAGACCGCGCCCGCTCCGGTCCGCACCCGCACCGGGGAGCCGGGCGGCAGCTCGACCGCGTCGCCGCGTCGCTCACCGGTCCGGGGGTCGAGCCGCAGGAGCGACCCCGTCTCCTTCGTCACCCAGGCGCTGTCGAACCCCGACGCGACGGAGAGCGCTCCGGACCCGACGTCGGGGCGCGCGATCGTCCGCCCGGTCGCGGCGTCGAGGATCGTCATGCGGTCGTCGGGGTGGGAGACGACGAGGACCCGTCCCCCGTCGGCGGCGACGTCGTTGGGCCGCGAGCCGACCCGGAACGCCCCGGTGGGGTCCTCGGCGGGCCCCGGGGCCGTGTCGGCGACGGTCACCGGCCCGTCGGGGAGCGGCTCGTCGTCGCCGCCTCCGAGCAGCAGCGCGACGACGACGCCGAGGACGGCGATCGGCGCGAGGACCGCGAGGAGGACGAGCGGGCGCGGGGGACCGGAGCGGGCGTCGTCCGCCGGCGCGGCGGGCGGCGGGGCCGCGGTGTCGTGCGGCGCACGCGGCCCGGACGCCGCGGGGGCCGAAGGCGGCGCCGGGGCCCGGGCGGGCTCGGCGACCGAGGCGGGCGGCGTGACGTCGGGCCGCGCGAGCTCCGCTGCCGCGTCGTCCACTTCCTCCTGCGCCGAGCGCAGCGGCGCGGCCGCCCCGGTGGCGACGACCCGGCCGGGGGCCGACGCGAGAGCCGTGCCGCCGCGCGTGGCCGCGAGCGCGGCCCGGCCGAGGTCTCCCGCCGACGGGAACCGATCGCGGGGGTCCTCGGCGAGGGCGCGCTCGACGACGGCGGCGAGCGCGGGGGGCGGGTCCTCTCCGAGCATCAGCCCGAGGAGCGCCCCGAGCGCGTGGACGTCGGTGCGCGCGTCGATGCGCTCGCCGCGCACCTCCTCCGGGGCGGGGGTGGACGACTCGTCGGCCGCGGCGCCGATCGCGGGTCCGAAGCCGGTGAGCACGACGTGCCCGCTGTCGTCGACGAGCACCACCTCGCCGGTGAGGCAGCCGTGCACGACCCCGGCGGCGTGTGCGGCGTCGAGGGCGGCGGCGACCTGGCGCGTGACCTGCGCGGCGCGCTCGGGCGACAGGCTGCCGTCGCGGGCGACGACGGCCGAGACCAACGTCCCCTCCGGGAAGCGGATGCCCGCGTGGAGAAGGCCGTCCTCCTCACCCCAGACGACGAGCTCGGCGATGTTCGGGTGCGCGGTCGCGGCGACCGCCTCGACCGACGCGAGGATCTCGCGCCGGGTCGGCTCGTCGACCGACGCCGCCTCGACGGTCGTCAACGCGACCCTCCGGCCGGTCCCCTCCTCGCGCGCGAGGTGGATGACCCCCCGGTCCCCGCGTGCGAGGACGCCGAGGATCTCGAGGCCGGCGAACGAGGTCCCACTCTGCATCTCGGGCACGCCACGGTTTCTACCCGAGCGGGCGGCGCACCGCGGACGGCCTCCCCGCGCGCGGGCGAGGCGACCTTCTAGACTGCCGCGCCGTGCGCACCGCCAGCGCCATGCGGGCGTGCGCGTGGGGGGTGCTCGCGGTCGGGGTCGCCGCGCCCCTCGTGCGCCGTCGCCTCCGCCTGCCTCCGCCGGTCGTCACAGCGACCGCCGCCGCCGCCCCCGTCGCGCTGTGCGTCGCCGTGCGCCGGTCGCGGACCCGCGACGTCGCGGCCTGTGCGCTCCAGATGTGGGCGTACCTCGCGACCTACGAGATGCCGAACGACGACCCGGAGCGGCTCCGCGAGCGCGTCCGCGTCGACTACCCCGTCCGCGTCGACCGCGTGCTGGGGCTCGGCGAGCTCCCCGGCGCGCGGCTCCAGAGGGCGCTCGGCTCCGACGGCGCCGTCCGGCCCCCGGAGCAGGTGCTCGTCTGGGCGCACTGGCTCTGGTTCCTCGTCCCGCACGGGACCGTGCTCTACATCCTGCTCCGCGAGCGCGAGCGGTTCCCGCGGGCCGCGGCGATGACCTACGCGGTCTTCGACCTCGGGCTGATCGGCTACTGGGCCGTCCCGACGGCTCCTCCGTGGTACGCGGCGCAGGTGGGCCGGGCACCGGAGATGCGCCGCATGATGGTCGAGCACGGAGAGGTCTTCTGGAAGGAGCGTTGGGAGCCGATGTACGGTGTCCTCGGCGGAAATCCCCTCGCTGCCATGCCCTCGCTGCACTTCGCGACATCCGTCATGGCCGCTCATCTCCTCAGCGAGAGCGGGCGACCCCAGGCCGCGCTCGGCTGGGGGTACGCGGGGACGCTCGGCTTCGCGCTCGTCTATCTCGGTGAGCACTACGTCGTCGACCTCCTCGTCGGGCTCGGGCTCGCCGAGGGCGTCCGCCGCGCCGCTCCCCGGGCGGCGCCCGTCGCGCGCGCGCTGGCGCGCGCCGTCTCCCGGCTCGAAGCGAGGGCCCACGCGGCATGAGCGAGGACCGTCGCCCGGGGGACGACCGCGCGGCCGAGACGCGCGGACGACCCCAGGGGGCGGCGCCGGGATGTGAGGAGGGCACGGACCAGGAGCGGGCCCCGCGGCCGGAGCTCGACGGGCCGCCCGTGCGGTCGGGGCACCACCACGCGCACCACTACGAGCGCCTGGCGGACGCCCCCCGCGTCGTCGCCGAGCTCGCGGGGGAGGCGCTCTCGACGCAGGACGTCGAGGACGACGACGAGGAGATGCCGCGCGTCCAGGTGACGCGCCGCATGCTCATCTTCGGCGCGGCGTTCATCCTCGGCACCGTCGCCTTCTTCTACTTCGTCCTCCCGCAGCTCAGCGGCCTCGAGGACACGTGGAACCGGATCGAGGACGGCGACCCGTGGTGGCTCGCGGCGGCGTTCCTCTTCAGCGTCCTCTCGTTCGCCGGCTACGTCGGCCTCTTCCAAGGCATCTACGTCTCCGGCCCCGCGAAGGAGCGGATCGGCTACCGCGAGAGCTACCAGATCACGATGGCGAGCCTCGCGGCGACCCGTCTCTTCGCTGCGGGCGGGGCCGGGGGGATCGCGCTCACCGCGTGGGCGCTGCGGCGCAGCGGGATGTCCCGCCGCGAGGTCGCCGACCGGTCGATCGCGTTCCTCACCCTCACCTACATGGCCTACATGCTGGCGCTCGTGCTCTGCGGGTACGGGCTGAGGTGGGGGATCCTCGAGGGGGATTCGCCGTTCGGCGTCACGGTGATCCCCGCGATCTTCGGGCTCTCCGCCATCGCCATCGGCCTCCTCATGACCGCGGTCCCGCAGGACTTCGAGCGGCGCTTCGAGCGCTGGTCCGGCCGCGAGGGGCGCATCGCCCGCATCGCCGTGCGCCTCTCGACGGTCCCGGCGGCGATCTCGACCGGCGTGCGCATCGCGGTCCGCCACATCGCGGCGCGAGACCCTGCGCTCGTCGGGGTCATCGCCTACTGGGGCTTCAACATCGCGATCCTGTGGGCGTGCTTCCACGCCTTCGGCGAGGCGCCGCCGTGGGCGGTCATCGTCATGGGGTACTTCGTCGGCATGCTCGGCAACCTGCTTCCGCTGCCGGGCGGCGTGGGCGGCGTCGACGGCGGGATGATCGGCGCGTTCGCCGCGTTCGGGGTCGACGTCGAGCTCGCGCTCGTCGCCGTGCTCACCTATCGCGTCTTCGCGTTCTGGCTGCCCACGGTTCCGGGCATCGTCGCCTACTTCCAGCTGCGCAGGACGGTCGCGCGCTGGCGCGAGGAGCGCGGGGCGGGCCGCCAGGAGGCCGCCGCGGTCCCCGCGTCGGCGAGGACGTACTATACGAAGTGAAGTGACAAGGGACCCGAACCGGAGCGACATGGCCGACATCGAGAACGTCATCATCATCGGCAGCGGACCCGCGGGCTACACGGCCGCGCTGTACACCGCGAGGGCCGACCTCGAGCCGCTCGTCGTCGAGGGATTCATGTGGGGTGGGCTCCTGCAGCAGACCACGGACGTCGAGAACTACCCCGGCTTCCGCGACGGCATCCAGGGCCCCGAGCTCATGCAGACGATGCGCGACCAGGCCGAGCGCTTCGGCGCGCGCTTCATCACCGACCAGGCCGAGGCGGTCCAGCTCGCCGAGGAGCCGGGTGGCGTCCACGTCGTCACGGTCGGCGGCGAGGAGCACCGGGCCCGCACGGTCATCCTCGCGATGGGCGCCGAGCACAAGAAGCTCGGCGTGCCGGGCGAGGAGGAGCTCTCCGGGGCCGGCGTCTCCTACTGCGCGACGTGCGATGCGGCGTTCTTCAAGGACCGCGACATCGTCGTCGTCGGCGGCGGCGACTCGGCCATGGAGGAGGCGATCTTCCTCGCGAAGTTCGGGACGAAGGTCGTCGTCGTCCACCGTCGCGACGAGTTCAGGGCGTCGGCGATCATGGTCGACCGCGCCCACGAGGTCGAGAACATCGAGTGGATGACGCCGTACACGGTCGACGCGTTCCTCGAGGGCGACGGCCCGTTCGAGCGGATCGCGCGCCTGCGGCACGCCGAGACCGGCGAGACGACGGACGTCCCGATGGGGGGCGCGTTCATCGCGATCGGGCACGAGCCGCAGTCCGAGATCGTCCACGGGCAGATCGACGTCGACGACGACGGCTACGTCCGCGTCGACGGGCGCTCGACGCGGACGAACCGGCCGGGCGTCTTCGCCGCCGGTGACCTCGTCGACCACACCTACCGGCAGGCGATCACGGCGGCCGGCAGCGGCTGCCAGGCCGCGCTCGACGCGGAGTGGTACCTGCGCGACACGCCGGCGGTCCCGACTCCCGCCAGCCTCGAGGGCAGCGGCGACCTCGCCGAGTCGCAGTGGAGCGCGCACGGGACCGGTCCCGCGGCCTGACGGCCCGTCGCGAAGACGGGCCACGGCGGGTACTGTCGGGCCCGTGACCGCGCCCGGCACGGAGATCAGGGTCGAGGCGCTCGACGCCGTCGACGAGGCGTGGGCGACGTGGCCCCGGGGTGACCGTCCCGGCGCCCTGCGCGCCGCCGCGGCCGCGGTGCGGGCCCGCCTGCGCGAGGACGCGCCGGTCGAGGCGGTGCGCACGGTCGACCTCGCGACCGTCCCGATCGCCCCCGAGGACGCGCTCGGCGGCGTCGTGCGACCCCTGGCCGGGGCGGCACGCGCCACGCACCGCCTGCTCGTCGTCTCCTACGAGGACCTCGACGGGGTCCGCCGCATCCTCGTCTGGGAGCCCCGCGTCGCCGACGAGCACGCTCCCGGGACCCGGGAGCGCGACTCCGTCGAGTCGGCTCTCGCCCTGCTCGGCCTGCGCGTCGACGACGTCGACGTCGTCGGCGTCAGCCATCTCCACGGCCTCGATCCGCGTCTGCTCCTCGGCACGACGATGCCCGTCGGGCCCGACCGGGCCGTGCGCCCGCCGCTCCTCCCCGACGCGGACGTCCTCGTCGGCCGCGCGGAGATCGACGCCGTGCGCGCCCTCCATCCGCTGCAGGAGGCCGCCTACCGGGGCGCGCTCCACGGCGTCCGCGACGACCGCCTCGTGCCGCTCGAGGGCTCGATCGTCCTCGGGCGCGGCGTGGCGATCGTGGCGACCCCCGGCCACACGGACGGGCACCGCTCGCTCGTCCTGCGCACCGCGGGAGGGATCTGGGTCGCGTCCGGCGCCGCGCACGCGGCCGACGCCTGGCACCCGCACCTCTCGCGCTGCCCGTCGGTGCGGCGTGCGGTCGCCGCGGCCGCGCCGGAGGTGCTCGCCGGCCGCAGCGCCGAGGACGCCGTCGACGCCTACGACGCCATGGTCCTCGAGCGTGCGATCGCCGACGCCCACCGCGACGATCCGCGGTGGCGCTGCGTCCTCCCGACGGTCGAGCTCGAGCCGAGCCGGCGCGACTGGCCGCTGCGCGGGACGTTCGCGCACGGCGGTCTCCATCTCGGCGTCCTCCGCCGGCCGCCGCGGTAGCGCCCTCGGTCAGCCCCCGGCGTCGCGCCGGACGCGACCGAGCGGGTCGCGCGGGAGACGCGGCGTGGTCGTGACGACGGGCGTCCCCAGGCCGGGCGCCACGCCGAGGGCCGCGGCGACGCGCTCCGCGGCGGCGTCGAGATCGACGGTCGCGCCGTCGGCGGGTTCGATCTGCGCGTGCGGGGTGCCGTCCGTGGCGCCGGTGACGAGGACCGCCGCGACGGCGTCGTCCTCGAGCACCGCGTCCTCGAGCTCGGCGGCGAGCACCGGCCCGCCGCTCGTCGCGAAGCGCGGGTCCGTCCGGCGACCGAGCACGACGAGGTCGCCGTCGGGCGCGCGCCGGCCGAGATCGCCCGCCGTCGCCGCCGGATGCGCCGCGAGGGGCGAGGTGACGTGGATGACGCCCACGCCGCCGGCCGGCGCGCCGTGGCCGCCGTCCTCGGCGCGCAGCTCGACGTCCACGCCCGCGAGGGGAAGGCCCGCCGAGCCGGCTCGCGGCGGCGCGCCGGTCGGGTCGGTCGCGGCGACGGGCCCGGTCTCGGCGGAGGCGTAGAGGACGGTGAGCGACTCCTCGCCGATGAGGTCGCGGCCCCGGGCGGCCCAGCGCGGTGCGAGGCGCCCGCCCGCGACGAGGACGCGGTCGAGGCTCGTGGTGTCGGAGAGCTCGAGGGTCTCGGGGTCGAGTCGCGTCACCGCGTCGAGGAGGGCCGGGGTCACGACGGCCGTGCGCGGCTCGTGGTCGCCCACCGCCTCGAGCCACGCCGACGGGCTCGGGTCCGGCACGACGACGAGGACGCCGCCGGCGAGGAGCGCGACGTTGGCGCTGAGGAGCGCCGGCGGCAGCCACACCGGGCCGGCCATGAGGTGCCGGCCGGTCGGCCCCTGCCCGGCGCGCGTCGCGAGGTCCCCGACGAGGAGGGAGAGCGTCGCGCGCTCGGACGGGGTGTCGGCGATGTCGACGTGCCGGGGGGCGTCGGAGGTGGCGCCGGCGCTCGCGGCGACGCCGTGCGGGGCGGTCGTCACGCCGCTGTGCGGAGGCTCGGTCGCCGGCGCGCCGGCGAGGAGAGCCTCGTAGGCGTCCCCGAGCACGATCGCCCCGCCGGCGGCGGCCGGGTCGTCGGTGAGGAGGACCTCGACCCCGGTCGCCGCGAGCTGCGCGCTGAGCGCGGGCGGGGGCGAGGGGACGAGCGGGACGGGGACGGCTCCGTGCGCGGCGAGGGCGAGGAGCATCTCGGGGAGCTCCGCGCGCGGGGCGTCGAGGTGGAGGCCGACGCGCGTGCCCCGGCACACCCCGTGGCGGTCGGCGAGCGCGAGGGCGAGGCGGCCGGCGCGCTCGGCCGACTCCGCGCGCGTGAGGGTCCGGCCGGTGCCGTGCTCGACGACGAGGACGTCGTCGGGCCTCAGCTCGGCGAGGTGCTCGAGGGTGCCGGGGCGCGGTGCGGCCATGCGGC
Organism: Paraconexibacter sp.; assembly: GCF_059438195.1. Classification (NCBI taxonomy): domain Bacteria; kingdom Bacillati; phylum Actinomycetota; class Thermoleophilia; order Solirubrobacterales; family Paraconexibacteraceae; genus Paraconexibacter; species Paraconexibacter sp. The sequence continues at coordinate 101 of NZ_JBLKKY010000034.1, read as the reverse complement.
CGCACGCTAGCGGCGCGGGCCCCGGTCAGGCGGCGCGGCGCGGCGGGGGCGACGACGTGGCCGGGCGGCGGGCCGCCGGGGTCGTGGGCGCACGGGGCGCC
>NZ_JBLKKY010000033.1:0-48969 GCF_059438195.1 Paraconexibacter sp. | reverse complement strand
AACGGCTTCATCGAGCCGATCGTCAAGGAGCTGCCGATGGAGTACGCGGTCGAGATGAACCGCCTCATCGAGCTCCAGATGGAAGGGAGCATCGGCTAGATGTCGACGACCGCAGCGACGGAGCCCGAGTGGCTGCAGGAGCGCCGCTCGGGCGCGGCGGAGCGTGCCCGCACCCTGGAGCTGCCCTCGTTCAAGGGGACGCCCGGCTGGGAGTTCACGCCCCTCAAGGGGCTCGACCTCGATGCCTACGCCCCGGCGACGGGGGGGACGGCAGCCGACCGCGCGCTCTTCGACTTCGAGGGCGCGGTCCGCGTCGGCGGTGAGGCCTCCGGCGAGGCGACGAGCGAGGGCCCGGTCATCCTCCCCCTCGGCGAGGCGGCCGCCCGCTACCCCGACATCGTCGGCAAGCACCTCGGCACCGTCGTCGCCGACTCGGCGCTCGTCGCCCGCAACGACGCCCACTGGAGCGACGGCGTCTTCGTCTACGTGCCGCGCGGCGTCCACGTCGAGGCCCCGATCCTCGTCACGCACGTCCACGAGCAGGCCGGGACGGCGCTGCACACGCGGACGCTCGTCGTCCTCGAGGAGGGCGCCGAGGTCGAGATCTGGGACCAGACCGTCAGCGGCGACGACGAGACGGAGGGCCTCGTCAACGGCGTCGTCGAGCTCGTCGTCGGGCAGAACGCCCGGCTGCGGTACGTCTCCGCGCAGGACCTCAACGAGAAGACCTGGATCTTCGGCGCGCAGCGCGCGGTCGTCGCACGCGACGGCCACGTCGACTGGGTGACGCTCGGGTTCGGCTCGAAGAACGGCAAGGTGTTCCTCGAGACGACGCTCGCGGGCCCCGGCGCGCACGCGACGGTCACGGGCGCCTACGCGTCGCGCGGCCGGCAGCACCTCGACGTCGACACGCTCCAGGAGCACGCGGCGCCCAACACGACGTCGGACCTCGCGTTCCGCGGGATCCTCAACGACCGCTCGTCGACGGTGTGGCGCGGGATGATCAAGGTCGACGAGGGCGCGCAGCAGACCGACGCCTTCCAGGAGTCGCGCAACCTCCTCGTCTCGAAGAAGGCCCACGCCGACGCGATCCCCGGGCTGGAGATCCTCGCCGACGACGTCGCGTGCACGCACGCGGCGGCGATCGCGCAGATCGACCCGGGCCAGCTCTTCTACCTCCGCAGCCGCGGCCTCCCGCTCGCGGCGGCGCGCCGCATCGTCATCGAGGGCTTCCTCGAGGCGACGGTCGCGCGCCTGGAGGAGGGGCCGATCCGCGAGCAGGTCACGGAGGCGATCGGCCGTCGCCTCGAGCAGGTCCTCGGCACCTGAGGCCCTGCCGCCCGAGGCGGCGCGTCGGCCCGCCGCCTCGCGGCGGGGCGCCGACGCACCGCCGCGGCGGCGGTCAGGTGCTGGCCGTCGGGGCGGGGAGGCCGGCGAGGACCTCCGCGAGGTCGTCGACCGTCTTGAACTTGAGGGCGGTCCGGTAGACGTGGGTGTAGGCGATCTTGCCGTCCGCGTCGATGACGACGGTCCCGCGCTTCGTCCCCATGATGCGCGAGTCCATGCCGAACGCGGCGGCGACGGAGCCGTCGGGGTCGGCGAGCAGGGGGACCGTGAGTCCGTGCTTCGCGGCGAAGGACTCCTTCGAGCCGACGTCCTTGCCGCTCACGCCGTAGACCCTCGCGGGCAGGTCGGCGACCTCGTCGGCCCGGTCGCGGTACGAGCAGAACTGCTTCGTGCACACGGTCGTGTCGTCGCCCGGGTAGAAGAGGAGGACGACGTTCTCGCCGCGGTGATCGGAGAGCCGGAACGGACCGTCGGTGCCCGACGTCTCGACGTCGGGGGCGGGGTCGCCGACTGCGGGAATGCGTGCCATGAGAGGGTCTACGTTCCCAGATGACCGACTGGATCCATCGCCAGGCCACGCGGATCGCGTCGGACGCCGTCCCCGAGCTCGAGCGGCTCGTCGCCGTCTCGTCGCCGTCCGGTGACTCGGACGGCGCGGAGGAGTGCGTCCGCGTCGCCACCTCGCTGCTCCCCGCCGAGGCGGACGTCGAGCGCCTGCCGTGCTCCTCGCCCGATCACGCCGACGACCTCCTCGCGACCGTCCGCGGCTCGGGCGAGCGACGCCTGCTCCTCCTCGGCCACATCGACACCGTCGTCGCCCACGAGGAGCACCGGCGCCTCTCCGTCGACCCGCACGACGCGAACGTGCTGCGCGGGTCGGGGTCCATCGACATGAAGGGCGGCGACGTCCTCGCGCTCGGCGTCCTGCGCGCGATCGCCGAGGACCGCCTCGCCGACGTCGAGCGGGCCGATCTCCTGCTCGTGTGCGACGAGGAGTGGCGGCGGTCGCCGTTCGCCCACGCGCAGCGGTTCGCGGACTACGACGCGTGCCTCTGCTTCGAGGCCGGTGAGCGGACGGCCGACGGCGACGAGGCGGTCGTCGTGAAGCGCAAGGCGGCCGGCACGATCCGCGTCGACGCCGCCGGCCGGTCCGCCCACAGCGGGGCGCGGCCCGAGGAGGGGCGCAACGCCCTCCTCGCGCTCGCCTCCGCGGCGCAGTGGGTCGCCGCGCAGGCCGATCCGGACGGGCCGCACCACCTCACCGCCGTCCCCACGGTCCTCCGCAGCGGCGACGCGTTCAACGTCGTCCCGGCCGCGGGCCAGCTCCTGTGCGATCTGCGGTCGGACTCCGAGCGGGCGTTCGACGCCGTCATCGAGGGGCTCCCGCGCGACGTCGCCGGCGTCCGCCTCGACGTCGAGACGCTGCGGATCTGGCCGGGGATGGACTGCCGAGAGGCCGCCGCCCCCGTCCTCGAGTCCGCCGGCGACGTCCTCGGGCGTCCGATCCTCGCCTCGGAGCGCGGCGGCGCGAGCGACGCGAGCCACGTCGCGACCGTCGTGCCGCTCACGATCGACGGCCTCGGGCCCCTGGGCGGGGGCGCGCACGCGCCTCACGAGCACGTGCTGCGGGACTCCCTCGGCGCACGGGCCGAGGTCGCGCTCGCGGTCGTGGACGCGGTTCTCGCCCGCCCCTGAGGACCGGAAGGCGGTCCTCTGCTCGGACCGCTCGAACAAGGGCTTCACCCGTCATGCCGGAAAGAAGTCGGTCATCGCGTAACGGGTGTCCCCTTGGTTCTGTAGGCTTTCGCGAGTTTGACAACCCATGCCGAGCCCCCGCCACACGGATGGAGGGGGACGGGGGACCCACCGGACCAAGATGGTCGGGGGCGAATCCGGGCTTGAACGCCCGGTAGCGCAGCACTCAGCGCGAGCCCGACAGCTAACCCCGTAGGCGCAGAGAGCCAGGGGTTACGCACATGCACCACCGCTTCGTCCAACGCCGTTCCGTCCGACTCGCGCTCGTCGCGGCAGCCGCGACCGCCGCCACGTTCACCGCGCCGGTCGCTGCACCCACCGCGGTGCTCGGAGTCGCCGTCGCCGACACGTCGAGCGACCGCGACTTCGGCGACCGCTCGCTCCGCGCCGGCGACAAGGGATCCGACGTCCGGGAGCTGCAGCGGCTCCTCAACAAGGTCGGCATCGAGGTCAAGGTGAGCGGCACCTTCGACGCGGCGACGAAGAAAGCCGTCCAGCGCTTCCAGCGCGCCGCCGGGTTCAAGCCGAGCGGCGCCGTCGGCAAGACGACGGCCCGCTCGCTCCGCCAGGCGGTCAGCGGCGGCGCCGAGGTCGCGGGCACCGGCGGCTTCGCCGCCAGCAGCGGCCCGCGTCCGAGCCGCCTCGGGCTCCGCCTGCCGGTGAAGTCCGGGATGAGCGGCCAGGACATCCGCGTCCTCCAGGACTTCCTCACCCGCGCCGGCTTCCGCACGAAGGTCGACGGCCAGTTCGGCGGCGGCACGAAGAAGGCGCTCAAGCGCTTCGAGAAGGCCAACGGCCTCCCGGACGACGGCGTCGCCGACGCGAACGACCTCGACGTCCTCCGCGGCCAGGTCGACGCCGGTCCGGACGCCGAGACCGCCGAGAAGCCGCTCGAGCTGGCTCCCGGCGACCGCGCGAAGCTCGGTCCCGACGGTCTCGCGATCGCCCCTGCGAACGCCCCGCAGGAGGTGAAGGACATCATCGCGGCCGGCAACAAGATCGCGAAGAAGCCCTACATCTACGGCGGCGGGCACGGCAAGTGGGACGACAAGGGCTACGACTGCTCGGGCTCCGTGAGCTACGCCCTCTACGGCGCCGGGCTCGTGAAGAGCTCGATGCCCTCCGGCGGCTACGAGACGTGGGGCGAGTCGGGCGCCGGCAAGTGGGTCACGATCTACGCCAACGGCGGCCACATGTACATGGTCGTCGCGGGCCTGCGGTTCGACACGAGCGGCCTCAAGCAGGACGGCTCCCGCTGGCACGACACGGACCGCCCGACGAGGGGCTACAAGGTCCGTCACCCGAAGGGCTTCTGACGGTCGCGGCGCGCCGTCGCGAGCGGGCGGCTCTGGTCACCAGGGGCCGCCCGCTAGCCTCAGCAGCCGATGACCCCGCCCGTCCGGATCCTCGCGGTGCCCGGCGCGCTGCGCCGCGGATCGTTCAACCGCGCGCTCGCCGCCGCCGCCGTGGAGGAGTCACCGGACGGCGTCGAGGTCGCCGTCCACGGGCTCGAGGACGTCCCTCTCTACGACGGTGACGTCGAGGCGGCAGGGATGCCCGACGGCGTCCGCGCCTTGCGCGACGCGCTCGCCGCCGCCGACGCGCTCCTCCTCTGCTCCCCCGAGTACAACGCGTCGGTCCCCGGGGTCCTCAAGAACGCGCTCGACTGGGCCTCGCGCGGTGACGACTCGCCGCTGACCCGGCTGCCCGTCGGGCTCGCCGGCGCGTCGCCGGGACGCTTCGGCACGGTGCGCAGCCAGGCGCACCTGCGTCAGGTGCTCGCCGCGACCGGCGCGCTCGTGCTCCCCAAGCCCGAGCTGTACGTCGCGGGGGCGCGGTCGCTCTTCGCCGAGGGGCGGCTCGCCGACGACGAGACGCGCTCGCGCCTGCGGACGCTGCTCGCCGCTCTCGCCGAGTGGGCGGGCGCGGTCCGATGACGGACCGCGAGGAGCGCGGGGACGACGAGGCGGTCGTCCCTCACCACCCCCGCAGCCCGGACGAGGAGCTCCTCTCCGCGGATCTCCCCACCGTCACCGAGGAGCGCACCGACGCCGAGCGCGTCGCCGACGCGAGCATGGAGCTCGCGACGGGCTTCGCGACCCTCCGGGGCGTCGACCGCGCGGTCTCGGTCTTCGGCTCCGCGCGCCTCCACGAGGGGACGCCCGAGCACGCACTGGCGCGCGAGGTCGCGCGCCGGCTCGGCGAGGAGGGCTTCACGATCATCACCGGAGGCGGGCCGGGCCTCATGGAGGCCGCGAACGCCGGCGGCCAGGATGCGGGCGTGCGCTCGGTGGGCCTCAACATCGTCCTGCCCTTCGAGCAGCTCCCGAACGAGCACCAGGACATCTCGCTCGAGTTCGACTACTTCTTCACGCGCAAGGTGATGTTCGTCCGCTACGCGAACGCGTTCGTCGTGTTCCCGGGCGGCTACGGGACGCTCGACGAGCTCTTCGAGGCGCTCGTCCTCATCCAGACCGAGAAGATCGAGGACTTCCCGGTCGTCCTCGTGGGGACGGACTTCTGGTGCGGACTCGTCGACTGGATCCACGAGCGGCTCGTCGCCGGCGCGCTCGTCTCGCCCGGAGACGCACGGCTCTTCACCGTCACCGACGACGTCGAGGAGGTCGTCGACACGGTCCGGGCGGCGAGCGACCGACGGTGGGGGCGCGCGCGCTGAGCGTCCGCGCGCGATGATCCGGACGATGGCCGAGCCGCTGCGCGTCACCTCCCGCGTCGCGATCCCCGCCGACGAGCTCGTCGTGCGCGTGAGCCGCTCGTCGGGACCCGGCGGCCAGCACGCGAACGTCACCGCGTCTCGCGTCGAGGTCGTCTTCGACGTCCGCGCGTCCTCTGCACTCACGCCGGAGCAGGCGGACCGCGTCGTCGCGCGACTGGGGCCGGTCGTGCGCACCGTCGCGCAGGAGCACCGCAGCCAGGCGCGCAACCGCGAGCTCGCGCTCGAGCGGATGCGGGAGCGCCTCGCCGGCGCCCTCCACGTGCCCCGCTCGCGCACGCCCACCCGCCCGTCGCGCGCCGCGAAGCGCCGCCGCGTCGACGCGAAGAAGGCCCGCGGCGCCGTGAAGCGCCAGCGGCGCCGGCCGGTCGACGAGTAGCGGCCCGCTCAGACCTGCACGAGCGCCCGCGCCCCGACCACGACCTTGCGTCGGCCCGGCACGACCGCGCGGCCCGGACGCGTCCCGAGGCCGGCGCGCTCGATCTCGCGCAGGATCTCGCGGTACATGGCGGCCGCGGCGGCGATCGCCCGCCCGCCGCGGCGCAGGCGGGGGATCCCGGCGAGGCCCTCCTCGTAGAGGGCGTCGGCCCGCGCGATGTACTCGCGCAGGAGGGCGGCGCGCCGGCCGGGCGTCGGCGGACCGTGCCGCGCGACCGCCGTCGCGGGGAGGTAGCGCCGACCGGCCGCGGCGTCCTCGTCGATGTCGCGGAGGATGTTCGTCAGCTGCATCGCGCGGCCGAGCGCGGCCGCGGCCCGCAGCGCCTCGTCGCGGTCGCCGTCGACCCCGAGGATCGCCGCCATGAGGATGCCGACGGTGCCGGCGACCCTGTGGCAGTAGCGGTCGAGCTCGTCGTCGTCGGCCGGCTCGCGGCGCTCGATGTCGTCCCGCATGCCGGCGCAGAAGTCGCGCAGCGCGTCGGCGGGCAGGGGATGGCGGTCGGCGAGGCGCGCGAGGATGCGCGTCTCGGGGCTCGTCACGCTGCCGTCCTCGCACCACGCCTCGACCGCGGCCACGCGGGACGCCGCCTCGGGGCGCCGCTCGTCGACGAGGTCGTCGAGCGTCCTCATGACGAGGTAGAGGAGATGGACGTCGTCGCGCACGTCGCCGGGGAGCAGCCGGCAGGCGAGCGAGAACGTCCGCGCGGCCCGGCGCGTGGTCGCGCGCGCCTCGCGCAGGAGCGGATCGGAGCGCTGGCCGTCAAGCAGCAAGGTCCGGCTCCTTCGCGATCGCGTGGGAACGGGGGAGGAGGCCCGCCGCCGCGTCGGCGGACACGAGCCCGGCCGTCACCTCGGCGCCGAGGAGGACGCCCGGGATCCCGGCCCCGGGGTGGGTCCCGCCACCGACGCGGTAGAGGCCGCCGATGCGCGGGTCGCGGTTGGGCGGGCGCAGCGCGGCGCTCTGGTGCAGCGTCGGCTCGAGCGCGAACGCGTTGCCGTCCCGCGCGTCGTAGCGGTCCCGGAAGTCGGCGGGCGTCATGCGGTGCTCGGCGACGACGCTGTCGCGGAGGCCCTCCAGGCCGAACGTCGTCTCGAGGTCCTCGAGCAGCCAGTCGCGCACGCGGTCGCCGTCGCGCGCCCAGTCCTGGCCGCCGCGGAGGTTCGGGACGGGGAGGAGGACGCAGATGGAGTCCCCGCCCGGCGCGGCCATCCCTGGCTCCGTCCGGTTGGGCACGTGGAGGTACGTCGACGACGTCGACGGCAGGCGGCCGCGCCGGGTGACGTCGCGGATGAACTCCCGGTAGCCGCGGCCGACGAGCAGCGTGTGGTGCCGGAGGGACGGGAAGGACCGGTCGGTGCCGAGATAGAGGAGGAGGCACGACATCGTGGGGCGCAGCGGGCGGCGGGCACGGCGGCGGACGGCGGGAGGCAGGAGCCCGTCGAGCTGGAGGACGTCGCCGTTGTGGACGACGGCGTCGGCGGCGATCCGCTCGCCGCCCTCCGTCACGACGCCGCGCACCCGGCCGCCGTCGACCTCGATGCGCGCGACCCCGTCCCCGCAGCGGACGTCGAGCGGCGTGGCCATCGCCTCGACGATGGAGTGGACGCCGCCGTCCGCGTACCAGACGCCGTCGAGGAACTGCAGGTAGACGAGGGCGCCGTAGATGGCCGGCACCCGGAAGGGGTCACCGCCGATGAAGAGCGAGTGGAAGCTGAACGCCTCGCGCACGCGCTGGTCGCGGAAGAACCGCGCGGTGCGGTGCCACAGCGGGAGCGCGGCCCCGAGGCGGACCATCGTCGGCGTGAAGGCGGCGAGCCGGCGCAGCGACGAGAACTCGCGCCGCCCGGCGCCGAGGATGCCGGTCTCGTAGACCGGGCGCATGGCCTCCATGTAGGCGTCGAACCGCGTCGCGTCGCGGGGTGAGAGGCGCGCGATCTGGTCCTTCATCCCGTCGGGGTCGCGGACGAAGTCGATGGTCGCCCGCTCGTCCCCGGGACGCTCGGCGGCCCACTCGATCCGGTAGAACGGGTCGAGCTCGCGCAGCGTGACCTCCGCCCCGAGGTCGAGGCCCGCGGCGGCGAACGTCTCCTCGAGGACCCACGGCATCGTGACGAGCGACGGGCCGGTGTCCCAGGTGAATCCCGCGTCGCGGATCTGGGCGGCGCGCCCGCCGGGGGCCGGGCGCCGCTCGACGACCACGACCTCGTGACCGGCGCCTTGGAGCCGAAGTGCGACGCCGAGGCCGCCGAGCCCGGCTCCGATGACGACGACGCGGCTCACCCGGGCGCTCCGGCGACGCGGAGGTGCTGGGGCCCGAGCGCCGCGACGGAGGGCGCCCCCGCCGCCCAGGTCGCGACCGCGATCTGGCGGACGACGGTCGCGACCGCCTCGCCGGAGGCGTCGTCGCGCGCCGCGAGCAGGAACGGCCGGGCGAGTCCGACCGCGGTCGCGCCGAGGGCGAGGCACTTCGCGGCGTCGACCCCGTCGCGCAGGCCGCCGCTCGCGAGGATCGTGAGATCGGGCGCGGCCGCGCGGGCCTCGGCGAGCGACACCGCGGTCGGCGTCCCCCAGTCGGCGAACGCCTCGGCGACGCCGTGCGCCGCGGTGTCCCGCCGCCCCTCGATGAGCGCCCAGTTCGTCCCGCCGGAGCCGGCGACGTCGATCGCCGCGACGCCGGCGTCCCGCAGCAGCGCGACGTCCTCGGCGTCCATCCCGAACCCGACCTCCTTCACCACGACCGGCAGCGGTGCGAGCGCGGCCACCAGCCGGCCGATCGCCTCGGCGACGCCCGCGAACTCCGGCTCGCCCTCCGGCTGGACGGCCTCCTGAAGCGCGTTGAGGTGGACGGAGAGCCCATCCGCTCCGAGCATCTCGACGAGGCGGCGTCCGCGCTCCACGCCCGCACGGCCGCGGATCTGGGCGGCGCCGAGATTCGCGAGGAGGAGCGGTGGCCGGGGGGCACCGGTCCGGAAGTACGTCCGACCGAGCCCGGGATCCTCGAGGAGCGGGCGACCCGACCCGAAGGTGAGCCCGATCCCGTGCTCCGCGGCGGCGCGGAGGAGGCGGAGGTTGATCGTCTCGGCCTCCGGCGTGCCGCCGGTCATCGCGCTCACGACGAGCGGGGCGCGGAGCGGCCGGCCGAGGAGCGTCACGCCGAGGTCGACATCGGCGAGATCGCGTTCGGGGAGCGCGCGGTGCCGGAGTCGCACGCCGGAGAGGCCGGTCCCGGAGACGTGCGTGACGCCGTCCTCGCTCGCGATGCGGAGGTGATCGGCCTTGCGCCCGTCGAGGGCGGGGCCCTCGTGGGCGACGGCGCGCGCGGGTGTGGTCGGCGGGGGCATTCGGACGGGGATACGCACGAGACCGCGAGGCGGACCGCCGGCTCGGGGGCAGGGCGCCGCAGCGTCTGGCAGGATCGCAGCCGTGGAGCGACGCGAGGACGGCCCCCCCGCAGACGTCGAGGCCCGTCCGGGCGACGTCGTCCTCGCGCGCGGTCCCGACGGTCGCTTCCACGCGCTCGTCCGCGGAGTGCGCCTCGGGCGCCTCGTCGTCGAGCGCTGCGACGGCCGGCCGACGGGTCCGCTCGCCCTTCGCGACGTCGTGTGCGTCTACCGGAGCATCGGATCTCCCTCCCCGGGCGCCGGTCTTCCCGCGGCGGAGCGCAAGCGCCCGACCGGGCAGCTGCGCTTCGAGGTCTGACGTGGGCGTCGCCCTCGGTCCCCGCCTGCGGCGCCTGTGGGCGACGCTGCCGGGGCCCGGCCGCCGCCAGGAGTGCCCGCTCTGCGGCACCCGACTCCGCCGGTTCCTTCCCGGGCCCGGCGGCCGCCAGCCGCGGGCGCGCTGCCCTCACTGCGGGTCGCTCCAGCGCCATCGCCTCCTCTGGCTCGCTCTCGAGCGCACGGAGGACATCGCCGAGCGGCCTCGCGACGTCCTCCACCTCGCCCCCGAGGCGGGGCTGGCGGCCGCGCTCCAGGGGCTCCCGGACGTCCGCTGGACCGGCGCGGACCTCGACCCGGCGCCGGGCCTCGTCCGCGCCGACCTCGAGGCGCTTCCCTTCGACGACGGCGCGTTCGACCTCGTCATCGCCAACCACGTCCTCGAGCACGTCCGGGACGACGGCCGCGCGTTCGCCGAGGTGCGCCGCGTCCTGCGTCCGGATGGCGTCGCGATCCTCCAGGTGCCCGTCAACGGGCCGGTGACCCGGGAGGACCCCGCCGCGACGCCGGAGGAGCGCCTGCGCCTCCACGGCCAGGAGGACCACGTCCGCACCTACGGCCGCGACGTCGTCGACCGCGTCGCGCGCAGCGGCCTCGTCCCGGCGTGGCTCGACGCGAGGGACCACGTCACCGAGGAGGACCGGCGGCGCTACGGCCTCGACTACGCCCCGGACTTCGGGATCGACCTCGGCGAGCTGCGCGAGGCGTGGGAGATCCACCGCTACCGCAGGCCCTGACCGGCGCCGGCCGGCGTGCCCGGCGGCACCGCGTCACCCCCCGGCGGCGACGCCGGTCCGCGCGGGCGCGCGCAGCGACGGGTCGAGCTCGTCGGCCGTCGGTCGGCCCACGGCGTGCCGGCGGTACCAGCGCCGTCCGTGGGCGTTCTGGTAGGTCCACAGCGCGGCGGCGACCGGGCCGCGATCGTGCATCCAGAACCGCTCCGGGATGTCGTCGAGCGGCGGCCGGCGGCCGATCTCGACGTCGGCGATCGCGACGCCAGGACCCTCGCGGCGATCGCGGCGGGCGAGCACGGTCCCGTCGGCCGCGCAGATGACGGCCCCGCCCTGGAAGTGCCCGCGATAGGGCACGCCCGGCGCCCACGGCAGCGCGCACTCGACGGGGCCGCCGTGCGCCGCGTGGGCGACGGGGGCGCCGACCGCCCGCGCCATCGCCTGCGCGATGTGCGCCGCGGTCCTCGCGTTGCTCGCCTCGAGGCGGCGCATCACGCCCTTCGGCGGCCATTCCGGGATGCTCCACCACGCCGAGCCGCCGACGACGACGTCGACGCGGCCGCGCAGCCGCCGCGCGGTCTGCGTCCGCATGAACTCCCAGCAGACGGCGGCGCCGGTCGCGACGTCGCCGCTCGCGTCGATGACCCCGTCGTCGTCACCCCCGACGTAGAAGCAGTTCTCCCACATCGTCGGGAGGTCCTTGTCGTGACGCCCGAGGACGGCGCCGTCGGGGCCGACGAGGAAGAAGGCGTTGCGGTTGTGGCCGTCCTCGTCGCGGCAGATGAACGAGCCGCCGGTCGTCGCGCCATGACGTGCGGCGAGCGTCCGCAGGAGGCGCAGGGCCGCGCCGTCGGGCGGGAGCGCGGCGTCGGCCATCGCATCGGCGAAGCCCATGCCCGTGGAGAAGAACTCCGGCAGGACGATCCACTCCGCCCCGCGGGCGCCGGCCTCGTCGCCGAGGGCCTCGCAGCGGCGCAGGTTCTCCGCGACGTCGGCCATCGCGGGCTCGAGCTGGACGACGGCGATCCTCATGAGGCCTCCCGGGGGTCGAAGGGGACGTCCTCATTCTCGACGGAGTGTCAAGAGCGACGGGTCGTCGCGCCTTCCTCCGGCGGGCAGCTCGCGACGCGCGCGGCGGGCCGGCCGCGCGCGTCACCGGCCCTCCCCTAGGGCGTCTGGTCCTCGAGCTGCTTGCGGGCCTCCTCGAGCTGCTTGCGGGCCGCGTCGATGTCCTCCTGGCTCACGCCGGACTGCTCCTCGAGCTGGTCGAGCGCCTGCTCCGCGGCGTCCGTGGCGTCCTGGCCGAGCGCGTTCGCGTCGTCCTGGAGCTGCTTGGCGGCGTCCTCCGGCGAGATCTCGCCGGACTCGACCTGCTCCTGGAGCTCCTGCGCCTCCTTCTGCAGCTCGGTCGCGCGGTTCTGGAGCTCGTCGCTCTGGTCCTGGAGCTGGGTCCCCGTGTCGCGGAGCTGCTCGGTCGTGTCGTCGTCGTCATCGCCGCAGGCGGCGAGTCCGAGGGAGGCGACGGCCGCGAGGGCCGCGATCGTCTTGCGGGGGATCATCGATGACTCCTTGGTCGAAGCGTCTCGTCGTGCGACGCGACCGTAGCCCACGAGGAGCGAGAGGAGGGTGTCACCCTGGTCTCAACCTCCGTCGGCGACGGGCGCCGTCCCCGCGTACCGTCGCAGGATCTGCTCCGCTCGTGTGCCGGCTGGGCGGTACGAGCCGTCGGCGCGCCCCGAGTTGCGGCCGTCGAGCGACCAGTCCCACCACCAGATCCCGATGAACCAGGGGACGCGTCGCCACGCTTCGAACGCGGCGGCGTAGGCGACAGCCTGGGTGCGCGCGTCGACCGGCGCGCCGGGGTCGATCTGCGCGGGGAAGCTCGTCGCCCCGAGCCGGCTCGGGTAGCCGAGCTCGGTGAAGCGGACGGGGAGTCCGCCGACCCGGGAGCGAAGGGCGGCGAGGCGGTCGACGAACGGCCGCCACGCCTCGACGAGCTCGCCGACGCTCGGGGCGGTCGCGAGCCGCCCGTCGGTGAGCGGCATGTAGGCGTCGACGCCGATCGCGTCGAGTGCGTCCCAGAAGCCGACGTCCTCGGCGTCCTCGACCCAGTTCGCGGCGTAGGTGAGCTCGCCGTCGAAGACCCGCCGCACGTCGGCGATCACGCTGCGGAACCGCTGCTCGTGCGGCGCCATCGAGACGAGCTCGGTGCCGACGACGAACGTCTCGGCCCCGGCCGCGCGTGCGAGACGCGCGTAGTGGAGGGCGAAGCGATCGTAGGAGGCGAACCACGCGTCGACGTCGCCCGGCGAGATCTCCCCGCGGAAGGTGCCGTCGAGGACGTCGACGTGGGGCTTGACCGCGACGGCCATCCCGAGGGCGCGCGCCTCCCGGGCGGCGGCGAGGAGGCCGGCGTCGGAGGGCGTCTTCGCCGGCGCGGGGCGCACCGTGGAGGCGGAGGCGGTCGTCATGTACCAGGTCGGCACGAGGACGACGTGGGTCGTGCCCGTCTCGGCGAGCGCGCGGAGGGCCCGCCGGGCGTCCGGACCCGAGAACCCGCCGGGGACGTAGGCGGTCGCGTTCATCCCGCGCTCCCACCGCGGCCCGAGGAGGGGGGAGGAGACGACGCGGACGTCCGTGACGTCGCCGCCGCAGCCCGCGCCGGCGAGCGCCGCGAGCAGGGCGAGGACGGGCACGGCGACCTTGCCGCGCGACCGCCGGCGCCGGGGGCGGTCAGTGCTCGGCGACGACCCCGTCCTCCGGCACGATCGGGCGGCCCTCCTCGACCCAGCGCTGGATCCCGCCGGCCATCGAGTACGCCTCGTACCCGGCGCGCCGGAAGGCCTGGGCGGCCATGAGGGAGCGGGCGCCGAGCCGGCACTGGAAGACGATCGGCGTGCCCTTGTCGAACGTCTCCGCCTTCGAGGCGAGGCGCTCCAGCTCGACGTGCCGGGCGCCGTCGATGCGGCCGGCGTCGACCTCGTACTGCTCGCGCACGTCGACGAGGACGGCGCCCTCGCGGACGCGTCCCTCGGTCTCCTCGGGGCTCAGCTCGATGTCCGGGCTCGAGAGGGGGTGGCTCATGTCCACAGCGTACGGGTCCGCCGTCGGGCCGCCTCCGCGGCCCGACGGTCACACGCGCGGGCCGCGCACGCGGGGGCCCTCGTGCGGGACCTCCATCGCGACGAGCTCGTGGGCCCGGCGCGCCCAGTCGCAGAGCACCGGCCGGGTCGTCCGCGGATCGATGATCTCCTCGGCGCTGAAGCGCTCGGCGGTCCTGAACGGCGAGCGGACGGCGTTGAGACGCTCCGTGATCTCCCCGAGGAGCCGCTCGCGGCCGCCCTCGCCGTCGTCGGCGGCCTCGAGCTCACGGCGGTACGCGGCCTCGATCCCGCCCTCGATCGGCAGGGACCCCCAGTCTCCGGACGGCCAGGCGTAGCGGAGGTTGAGGCGCGATCCGTCACCGTGCCCGGCTCCCGCGACGCCGAAGACCTTGCGGACGAGGATCGAGACCCACGGCGTGCGGGCCTGGTGGACGGCGCAGAGCCACCGCCCGCCGCGACGCATCGTGTTCGCGCGCTCGCTCGCCGTCCCGATGACGAAGCCCGGCTGGTCGACGAGGTTGACGACGGGGAGGCGGAACTGGTCGGCGGTGTCGACGAAGCGGGTGAGCTTGTCGGCCGCATCGCCGGTGAGACCGCCCCCGTAGACCTTCGGGTCGCTCGCGATGACCGCGACCGGCCGGCCGTCGAGGCGCGCGAGCGCGGTGATCGCCGAGGTGCCGTAGCGACGCCCGGTCTCGAAGATCGAGCCGCGATCGAAGACGAGCTCGAGGATCCGCCGCATGTCGTACGTCCGTCGCGACTCACGCGGGACGATCGAGAGCAGCTCCTCCTCGCGGCGCTCGGGGTCGTCGGTCGAGACGGTGACCGGCGGCGCCTCCCACGCGTTCTGCGGGAGGTAGGAGAGGTACCGGCGGACCTGCGCGTCGGCGTCCTCCTCGTCGCGCGCCTCGTTGTCGACGGCGCCGGCGCGGGTCTGCGCGCGGGCGCCGCCGAGCTCCTCCTTGTCCGGCGTCTCGCCCATCGCGGCCGCGACGACCGGGGGGCCGGCGACGAAGAGCTGCGCGGTCCCGCGGACGATGACGCTGAAGTGCGACATGACCACGCGCACGGCGCCGAGCCCGGCGCAGGGGCCGAGCGCGACGCCGACGACCGGGACGCGGGCGAGGTTCGCGACGACGAGCTCGAACCCCGGCAGCGGCGGGACGTAGGTGTAGCCCCACGTCTCCAGCGTCTTGACGCTCCCGCCGCCGCCGGTCCCGTCGACGAGCCGCACGAGCGGGAGACGCAGGTCGTGCGCGGCGCGCTCCGCCCACACCATCTTCTCCCAGATCGCCGCGTCGGCCGCGCCGCCGCGAACGGTGAAGTCGTCGCCCTGGACGACGACGCGGCGGCCGTCGACGTCGCCCTGGCCCACGATCATGTTCGCGGGGAGGACGTCCTCGAGCGACCCGTCGTCGGCGTAGCGCCCGACGCCCGCGAGCTTGCCGGTCTCGTGGAACGTCCCGTCGTCGAGGAGCGCCGCGATCCGCTCGCGGACGGTCCGGCGGCCGCTCGCCCGTTGTCGCGCGACGCGCTCCTCGCCGCCCATGCGCTCCGCGAGCTCCTCGCGGCGGCGCAGCTCGTCGAGCTCGGGTTCCCAGGACATGCCGGCGCACGCTACCGCGCCAACCCGGCCGGGAGCCGCGCTCGCGGCTGCGATCATCGTCCGCCGTGCTCGCGTCCCGCGTCCTTCCCGCCCTCGCACTCGCCGCCGCCTCGCTCGCCCTCGGCGCGTGCGACGACGCGTCCTCCGGTGCCGGCGCGCCGCCGCCGGCCGCGGTGGAACGCGACGGCGAGCGTCCGGCGCCCCGGTCGCCGCTGGCCCTCCCGGCGGGGGTCCCGACCGCCGCGCAGCCCGGGGCGACGCCTCCCGCGACGGACCGGCGCGTCATCAACGCGTGGCTGAGGGCCGTGCGGGAGGGTGACGTCGAGCGGGCCGCCGGCTACTTCGCGGAGCCGTCGACCGTCCAGAACGGCACGCCGGTCCTCACGCTCCGCAGCCGCGAGGCGCGGGAGGAGTTCAGCGGCTCGCTGCCGTGCGGCGCGATCGCGACGGGCTACGGCTACGCGGACGGCTACGTCATCGTCGAGTTCCGGCTCACCGAGCGGCGCGGCGGCGACTGCATGGGCGCCACGGGGCTCACCGCGCGCGGGGCGATCAAGGTCGAGGACCGCCGGATCACGGAGTGGTACCGGCTCGGGAACTCTCCCGGAGAGGCGCCGTCCCCGCCGGGGTCCGGGCCGTCGGTCCCCCCAGGGGCAGGGGACCTCGTCTGACGTCCGCGCGCCGGGTTCGCGCGCGCGGACGCCCGGATCAGCGCGGCGGCGGGTCGTAGTGCGGGTCGCGACGCTCGCGCACGACCGTCTCTCGGTCGCGCTGCTGCATGAGGAAGAGCGCGAGGACGAGCCCGGCGGCACCAACGATCATGAGGATGAGGCCCGCCGTGGCGAGGTCGACGCCCTCGATGGCGTCGTCGACCGCGTACCGCAGGATGGCGCCAGAGGCCAAAAGGAAAAGAGCGGTTCCGATCTGCATGACGAATCGGTACCCATCTGCGGCCAATACGATGCGTCCATGACCGTCTCGTCCCACCCCGACCTCTACGACATCCCGCAGGAGTTCCTCGACTTCCGCGACCTCGTGCGCCAGCTCGCGCAGGAGCAGATCGCGCCGCGGGCAGGCGACATCGACCGGTCGGGTGAGTACCCGTGGGACATCCGCAAGCTCCTCGCCGAGCAGGACATCCTCGGCCTGCCGTTCGCGTCCGAGCACGGGGGGACCGGCACGGGGACGCTCATGCTGCAGATCGCGGTGGAGGAGATCGCGAAGGTCTGCGCGTCGAGCTCGCTCATCCTCATGATCCAGGAGCTCGGCTCGCTGCCGATCACGCTCTTCGGCACGGACGAGCAGAAGGAGAAGTGGCTGCCGCGGCTCGCGACCGGCGAGATCTCGCCCGCCTTCGCCCTCTCCGAGCCGGAGGCCGGCTCCGATCCCGCCTCGATGCGCACGCACGCCGTGCGCGACGGCGACGAGTGGGTCATCAACGGCCAGAAGAACTGGATCACGAACGCGGGGATCGCCGACTACTACATCGTGTTCGCGAAGACCGACCGCGAGTCGAACCGCATCAGCGCGTTCATCGTCGAGTCCGACCGCGACGGCTTCGACCCGGGCAAGATGGAGCACAAGATCGGGATCAAGGGCTCGCCGACCGGGCAGCCGGTCTTCACCGACGTCCGCGTCCCGCACGAGAACATGATCGGCGCCGAGGGCAAGGGCCTCGGAGTCGCGCTCGGCACCCTCGAGCGCACGCGCCTCGGCGCGGCCGCCCAGGCCGTCGGGATCGCGCAGGGCGCGACCGACTACGCGAACGAGTACGCCAAGGAGCGGATCGCCTTCGGCAAGCCGATCAACCAGCTGCAGGGCATCCAGTTCAAGCTCGCCGACATGGAGACCGGGACGGCTGCTGCGCGCGAGCTCCTCTACAAGGCCTGTGCGATGGTGGACCGCGGCGTGAAGTCGCCGCTGCTCGGCAAGTACACGTCGATGGCGAAGCTGTTCGCGTCCGACAACGCCATGCGCGTCACCGTCGAGGCGGTGCAGGTGCTCGGCGGCTACGGGTACGTCAACGAGTACCCGCTCGAGCGGATGATGCGCGACGCGAAGATCACCCAGATCTACGAGGGGACGAACGAGATCCAGCGGGTCGTCATCTCGCGCGCGATGGCCGCGTAGACCGACCCTCGCGCCGGGGCGCTGCGCACGTCACACTCCGCTCATGCGCTTCCGACGTCCATCCGAGCTCGTCCCGCTGCGGACGATCCTCTTCTCGGCGGGGATCGCGCTGAGCCTCGGGCTGACGGCGATCGTCCTCATGCGCGGATGGAGCGCGAGCACGCCGCTGCGCCTCCTCGAGACGCTCGCCGTCATGGTCGTCGTCGCCTCGGCGCTCTTCGGCGCGATGGCGGCGATCGGCCTGCGGCTCGCGGACTGGCAGGAGCCCGAGAGCGAGGAGGAGTTCGACGTGATCGTCGAGCGAGCGGAGCGCCTCGCGCGCGACGGCACGTACGCCGAGCCCGACGAGACGGACTTCCTCGACCTCGACCCCTACGACGACGACGACTTCGAGGAGCTCGTGCGCGATGCGCTCGACGACCTGCCGGACCTCCTCCGGCGCCTCCTCGACAACCACAACGTCGCGGTGGTCATCTCCGACGGCGGCCGCCGCAACCACGCATACGGGCTCTACCAGGGCGACGGCGCGACGCGCGACGACTTCCCCGACCGCATCGTCATCTACCGCGACACGCTGCGGCGCGACTTCGGGCACGACCCGGAGATGCTCCGCGACCAGGTGACGATCACCGTGCGCCACGAGCTCGCCCACCACGTCGGCTTCGACGAGCTGGGCGTCCGCGACCTCGGGCTGTAGGAGCGCCGGCGCGCCTCGCGCACGCCTAGGGCAGCCGCACCGTCGGCGCCCGCCGCAGCATCTCGGCGACGAGGAACGAGAGCTCGAGCGACTGCTGCGTGTTGAGGCGCGGGTCGCACGCCGTCTCGTAGCGGCTGCCGAGCTGCTCGTGCGAGATCTCCTGGGCGCCGCCGAGGCACTCGGTGACGTCCTCGCCGGTGTGCTCGACGTGGATGCCGCCGGGATGCGTGCGCAGGGAGTGGTGGACCTCGAAGAAGCCCTCGACCTCGTCGTAGACGCGGTCGAAGTGACGGGTCTTGTGCCCGCTCGGCGACTCTTCGGTGTTGCCGTGCATCGGGTCGCACTGCCAGACGACGCGATGGCCGGTCTCGTGCACCGCCTCGACGATCGGCGGGAGCGCCTCGCGGACGTTCTCGTTGCCCATGCGCGAGACGAGCGTGACCCGCCCGTCGACGCGGTTCGGGTCGAGCCGCTCGACGATCTCGACCGCCTCCTCCGGCGTCGTCGTCGGGCCGATCTTCACGCCGACCGGGTTCGCGATGAGCGCGGCGAGCGCGACGTGGGCGCCGTCGAGCTGGCGCGTGCGGTCGCCGATCCAGAGCTGGTGGGCCGACAGGTCGTAGAGACGGTCCTCCTCGAGGCGCAGCATCGCCCGCTCGTAGTCGAGGACGAGCATCTCGTGGCTCGAGAACATCTCGACCGTCCGCAGCGCGCTGTCGTCGACGCCGCACGCCGACATGAAGCGCAGCGACCGGTCGATCTCCTGCGCGACCGCCTCGTAGCGCTCGCCGGCCGGCGAGTGGGCGACGAAGTCCATGTTCCACTCGTGGACGTGGTGGAGGTCGGCGAGCCCGGCGCCGGTGATCGCGCGGGTGAGGTTCATCGCGGCGGCCGCGTTCGCGTAGGCCCGCAGGAGGCGGACCGGGTCGGGGATCCGCGCCTGGGGGTCGGGCTCGAAGGCGTTGACCATGTCGCCGCGGTAGGAGGGGAGGCCGAGCGCGTCGATGTCCTTCGACCGCGGCTTCGCGTACTGGCCGGCGATCCGGCCCACCTTCACGACGGGCATCGAGGTGCCGTAGGTGAGGACGACCGCCATCTGCAGCAGCGTGCGGATCGTCCCGCGGATGTGGGCCTCGGTGTTGTCGACGAACGTCTCGGCGCAGTCGCCGCCCTGGAGGAGGAACGCCTCGCCGCGGGCGACGGCGCCGAGGTGCGCCTGCAGCCTGTCGACCTCGGTCGGCACCGTGATCGGCGGGACGGACTCGAGGAGCGCGCGGACCCGGGCGAGGTAGTCGGGGTCCGGCCAGCTCGGCTGCTGGAGCGCCGGGCGCGCGAGCGCGTCGTCGAGGGCGTCGCGGAGGTGCTGCGGAAGCGGGGGAAGGTCGGGCAGGGCCTCGACCGCGATGTCGATCGTCCAGTTCACGGGACAAGGAAGCGTAAGGGTCGGGCCGCGGAAAAGCGCCGCGCTAGCATGTCCGGGAGGAGCACGCCCGATGCGCGGCTCCGCCGGACCCCGTGGAGTGCGACCGCCGGGGACACCGAAGCCCGTGGAGTGCGACCGCCGGGCATCACAACCGAAAGGACATGTCACATGTCGGAAGCCGTCATCGTCGATGTCGTGCGAACCCCGGTCGGCCGGGCCTTCAAGGGCTCGCTCGCGAGCCTGCGTCCTGACGAGACGCTCGCCTACGTCGTCGACCAGGTGCTCGACCGCAACCCCGCGGTGGACCCGTCGTCCGTCGAGGAGCTCGTCGCCGGCTGCGGGCTGCCGCAGGGCCTCCAGGCGAACAACATCGGCCGCCTCGCGGTCCTCCTCAGCGAGAAGCTCGGCCAGGAGGTGAACGGGTCGACGATCAGCCGCTACTGCGCGTCCGGCCTCGACGCCATCCGCGTCGCGGCGAACAGCGTCGTCGCCGGCCAGGGTGACGTCTACATCGCGGGCGGGGTGGAGTTCGTCAGCCGGTACAACGCCGCGCAGGAGGCCGCGCACCCCGAGGACCAGAACGAGAAGCTCCAGGGCAAGGAGCCCGGGCAGCCGAACGCCTACATCGCGATGGGTCTCACCGCCGAGAACGTCGCCGAGAGGTACGGCGTGACGCGCGAGCAGCAGGACGAGTATGCGAAGCGCTCGCAGGACCGGGCGGTCGCGGCGCAGGAGTCGGGCTTCTTCGATCGCGAGATCGTGCCCGTGACGCTCGCCGACGGCACGGTCGTGAGCAAGGACGACGGCCCCCGGCCGGGGACGACGATGGAGAAGCTCGCGACGCTGAAGCCGGCGTTCAGGGAGGACGGCGGCACGGTGACGGCGGGCAACGCGTGCCCGCTCAACGACGGCGCGGCCGCCGCGATCGTCATGTCGGCCGACAAGGCGAAGGAGCTCGGGCTCACGCCGCGGGCGCGGATCATCACCGCGGCGACGTGGGGCAACGAGCCCGAGTACATGGGCGTCGCGCCGATCGGCGCGATCAAGAAGGTCCTCGAGCGGGCCGGGATGTCGATGAGCGACGTCGACGTCGTCGAGCTCAACGAGGCGTTCGCCGCCCAGGTCCTTCCGATCGCCGACGAGTGCGGCATCGACATGGAGAAGCTCAACCCGCACGGCGGGGCGATCGCGCTCGGCCACCCGTTCGGCATGACGGGCGTCCGCATGATGGCGACGCTCCTCAACGATCTCGAGACGATGGACAAGTCGATCGGGCTCGAGACGATGTGCGTCGCCCAGGGCCAGGGCGAGGCGCTCATCGTCGAGCGTCTGGGCTGATCTCGTGGCGATCCCGGCGGCCGTGGCGACGGAGACCAGCACGGCGCTCGCGATCCGCATGCGCGGAGTCGTGAAGCGCTTCGGACCGATCACCGCGGTCGCCGGGCTCGACCTCGACGTCCCGGCGGGGACGTGCGTCGGCCTCCTCGGGCCCAACGGCGCGGGGAAGTCGACGACGATGAAGCTCCTCACGGCGCAGGCGATCGCCGACGAGGGCGAGCTCGTCGTCCTCGGGCATCCGCTGCCCGGGGAGTCGAAGCTCGCCCGTGCGCGCATGGGCGTCGTGCCGCAGCTCGACAACCTCGACACGACGCTCACCGTCGAGCAGAACCTCCGCGTGTTCACGCACCTCTACCGCGTGCCGCGCGAGGAGCGCGAGGACGCGATCGGCGCCGCGCTGCGGATCGCGAACCTCGTCGAGCGCGCGGACGCGAAGGTGACCGAGCTCTCGGGAGGGATGCGTCGGCGGCTCCTCATCGCCCGCGCGCTCGTCCACGGGCCGCCGCTCGTCCTCCTCGACGAGCCGACGGTCGGCCTCGACCCGCAGATCCGGCAGGAGCTGTGGGCGCTCATCGACCGGCTGCGCAGCGAGGGGACGTCGATCCTCATGTCGACCCACTACATCGAGGAGGCGGAGCGGCTCGCCGACACCGTCGTCGTCATGGCGGCGGGCAAGGCGGTCGACGCGGGTCCGCCGAAGCAGCTCGTCGCCGCCCACGTCGGCCGCGAGGCGGCCGAGGTGTACGGGCCGCCCGACAAGCTCGCCGAGGCGGAGCGCGTCGCGCGGATGGCCGGCATCGCGACGCGGCGCACCGGGACGAGCGTCTCGCTGCTGCGCGTCGAGGACGCGCCCGCCGGCGTCGTGCCCGACGACGCGATCCGCCGCTCGACGGCGCTCGAGGACGTCTTCGTCCTCCTCACCGGGGAGGAGGTCGAGTGAGCTCGCTCGCCGACGCCCCCGCGCCGACCGCCGGCGGTGAGCCCGCGCCCCGTCGCCGTCGACCGCGACGTCTCGAGAGCGCCGCGCTCGCCGGCGTCCTCGTCCGCGAGGTCATGAACTTCGCCTCGTACTGGCGGTCGGCGACGTTCTCGGCCACGGTCGAGCCGACCGTCTACCTCCTCGCGTTCGGCTTCGGCTTCGGCGCCCTCATCAACGAGGTCGGCGGCCTCGAGTACATCGAGTTCGTCGGCACCGGCACGGTCGCGACCGCCGTCCTCTTCTCGGCGGCGTTCGGGTCGATGTACGGGTCGTTCATCAAGCGGGAGTTCCAGCGCACCTACGACGCGATCCTCGCGACGCCGGTCGACACGGAGGAGCTCGTGACCGCCGAGATCCTCTGGCTCGCCGCGCGCGCGGGGGTCTACGGGTGCGTCCCGCTCCTCGTCGCGATGGTCTTCGGCCTCGACCCGAGCTGGGGCATGCTCCTCGTCCCGTTCATCGCGATGCTCGCCGGCTTCGGCTGGGCGGCGTTCGGCACGACCGTGAGCGCCTCGGCGGACACGATCGAGAACTTCAGCTACATCCAGAGCGCGGTCCTCACGCCGCTCTTCCTCACGGCCGGGACGTTCTTCCCGCTCTCGGAGCTGCCGCGCGGCGTCGAGCTCGCCGCGAACCTCAACCCGCTCTACCACACGGTCCAGCTCGTCCGTCACGCGACGTTCGGCTTCGAGGCCGGGGCCGACCTCATCCACCTCGCGGCGCTCCTCGCGTTCGCCGGCGTCCTCTGGCGCATGGCGATCCGCAGGACGGAGCGGCGGCTCGTGGTCTGACGGCGGCGCGCGTCTACGTCGCCGTGGTGAGGACCTCGTCGAGCGAGGCGACGAGCGCGTCGCGGGCGACGCTCACCGGCGGGTCGAGGTCGCGGTCGGCGGTGAGCCCGAAGCAGACGCGGCCGTCGTAGCTGATGATCCCGACGTTGAGCCCCTGGGTCGACGGGTTGAGCGGCACGGCCGGGTAGACCTCGAGGAGACGGCGCCCATTGAGGTAGAAGGGCACCTGGGGTCCCGGCACGTTCGAGACGACGAGGTTGAACGCGCGCACGCCGCTCATCGCGCGGGCGAGCGACGAGGAGGCGAGTGGCGGGGCCCAGCCGCTCGCCTCGACGAGGAGAGCCCCCGCGCGGACCGCGGCGGAGCCCTTGATCTGCGTCATCGTCGCGTGGACCCGCGCGATGCGGTCGGCAGGGTCGGCGAGGTCGGACGGCAGATCGACGAGGACGGTCGAGATGCGGTTCCCGCCCTCTTCGCCCTCCCGCCGGACGCTCACCGGGACGAGCGCGACGGGCTCGCTCGACGGCGAGGAGCCCGCCGCCTCGAAGTAGCGGCGGAGCATCCCGGCGACGACGGCGAGGATGACGTCGTTCACCGTGCCGCCGGATGCCTTCGCCGCGGCCTTGATCGCCGCGAGCTCGGCCTGGTGGAACGCGTACCGGCGGTTCGGGCCGATCGGCTCGTTGAGCGGCGTCATCGGCGCCGCCGGCCGCTGCCGGGCGAGCTCGACGAGGAGGTCGGTCGCCCGCCGGAGGTCGCCGGCGGCCCGCGTGGGGTCGGCGTAGCGCCACGGGGCGACCATCCCGGCCCACCAGCGCGCGCCCTTGAGGGTGCGCGTCGCCTGCGAGAACGGCAGCTTGACGAGATGGCTGCGGCGGTCGTAGCGGCGCGGGGTCCACTCCTCCGCCGGCGGCAGGTCGAGGCCGTCGGGCGACGGGTCGAGGACCACCGTCCCGATGTCGATCGCCGCGACGCCGTCGACGAGGGCGTGGTGCATCTTCGGGATGAGGGCCGTCCGGCCGCCCTCGAGCCCCGAGACGACCGTCATCTCCCACAGCGGGCGGCTGCGGTCGAGCTTCCGCGACATCTCGAGGCCGACGAGCGTCGCGAGCTCGTCCCGGTCTCCCGCTCCGCCCAGGGTGACCTGCCGGACGTGCCAGTCGAGGTCGAAGGCGTCGTCGTCGACCCAGACGGGGTTCGTGAGGCCGGGCGCGGGCGAGGC
Source organism: Paraconexibacter sp. (assembly GCF_059438195.1). Lineage (NCBI taxonomy): Bacteria > Bacillati > Actinomycetota > Thermoleophilia > Solirubrobacterales > Paraconexibacteraceae > Paraconexibacter > Paraconexibacter sp. Next base: position 24,957 of record NZ_JBLKKY010000033.1, on the reverse strand, counting down.
GAGCTTCTGGCGGTAGCGCGGGATGAGATGGAGGCGCTCCTCGAGCCGGCGGACGATCTCCTCCCGGTCGACGCCCTCGCCCGGCTCGAAGACGAGCAGCCCGCCGACCGACATCGTCACCGGACCCTGCTCCGCGGCGAGGGAGCTGCGGTCCGCGGCGGACAGGGGGTCGGTCATGCCCCGACCCTATCCGCGAGCCGCAGGATCGTGACGTCCTGCGACGCGATCCTGCGGCTCGCGGGGGGAGGGGTGCGGGAAAGGGCTACTTCGGCGCCATGCGCAGGGCGCCGTCGAGCCGGATCGTCTCGCCGTTGAGCATCGGGTTCTCGGCGATGTGGGCGGCGAGGTCCGCGAAGACGGCGGGATCGCCGAGCTTGGACGGGAACGGGATCGACGCGCCGAGCGCCTCGCGCGCCGGCTCCGGCAGCGTGGCGAGGAGCGGCGTGTCGAAGAGGCCCGGGGCGATCGTCACGACGCGGATGCCCGAGGGGGCGAGGTCGCGGGCGGCCGGGAGGGTCATGCCGACGACGCCGCCCTTCGAGGCGGAGTAGGCGACCTGGCCGATCTGGCCGTCGAACGCGGCGATCGACGCGGTGTTGATGACGACGCCGCGCTCACCCGCGTCGCCGACGGGCTCGTTCTCGAGCATCGCGGCGGCGGCGAGGCGAAGGACGTTGAAGGTCCCGATGAGGTTGATCCCGATGATGCGCTCGAAGTCGGCGAGCGGGTGCGGGCCCTTCTTCCCCGCGACCTTCTGCGCGATCCCGGTGCCCGCGCACGTCACGCAGATGCGCAGGCCGCCGTCGGCCTCTCGCGCGGCGGCGACGGCCGCCTCGACCTGGGTCTCGTCGCGCACGTCGCACGCGACGAACTCCGCGCCGAGCTCGGCGGCGAGGCCGGAGCCCTTCTCCTCGTTGACGTCGGCGATCGTCACGTCGGCGCCGGCCGCCGTGAGCTTGCGCGACGTGGCCTCGCCGAGACCCGAGGCGCCGCCGACGACGAGTGCTCCACTCCCAGAGATGTTCATGCGCCGGACCCTAGCGAGGGTCCGGCCCCGTGCCACGCGTCAGGTGCGCGCCGTCCCGACGGGCGCCGGGGGCGCCGCTCAGAGGCGCCGGGCGAGGGAGAGCGCGAACAGCTCGTCCTCGTCGGTGTACATCTTCGCGAGGTCGAGGCCCGCCGCGGCGAGGTCGCCCTGCAGGCGCTCGGGGGTGAACTTCGCGCTCACCTCGGTCCGCATCTCCTCGCGCGCCTCGAAGTCGACGGAGATCCCGAGGACCCCGAGCGTCACCGTCTGCCTCCGGACGCTGCGCAGCCGCATCTCGATCCACTCGTGCTCGCGGTCGTAGAACGCGACGTGCTCGAAGGCGTCGAGGTCGAAGTCCGCGTCGAGCTCGCGGTTGAGGACGCGCAGCACGTTGAGGTTGAACTCCGCCGTGACGCCGGCGCTGTCGTCGTAGGCCGCCTCGAGCATCGAGGGGTCCTTCACGAGGTCGGTGCCGAGGAGGAGGTGGTCGCCCTGATCGAGCATCCCCGCCATGCGCCGCAGGAAGCGCCGGCGGCTGCCGGGCGTGAAGTTCCCGAGCGTCCCCCCGAGGAACGCGACGACGCGCGAGCCGCCCTCGCCGGTGGGGGGCACGCGGTCGAGGTGCCGCTCGAAGTCGCCGACGATCCCGTGGACGGCGAGGCCCTCGTACTCGTCGGCGAACGTCGCCGCGACCTCGCGGACCATCGACTCGGTGACGTCGAAGGGGACGTAGCGCCGCAGCGTCCCGGCCCGCGTCATGGCGTCGAGGAGCACGCGGGTCTTCGCCGCGGTCCCGGATCCGAGCTCGACGAGCTCGGTCGCCCCGGTGTCCTCGACGATCGCGTCGGCGCTCGTCTCGAGGATCGTGCGCTCGGTCCGCGTCGGGTAGTACTCCGGGAGCTCGCAGATCCGGTCGAAGAGGATCGCGCCGTGGGCGTCGTAGAAGTGCTTCGGGGGGAGCTCCTTGAACGGCTTCGTGAGTCCGTCCAGGACGTCCTCGGAGAGCGATCGCTCGCCTCCCGCGGAGAGGTAGGAGCGCACCTCGACCCGCTCGTGCGGCGGGGCGTCGTGCGTCGTCGTGGCACGGGTGGAACCGGTGTCGGTGCTCATCCTCACTCCTCGTCCATCGCCAGGCGCACCCCGGCGAAGATCTGCCTGCGCTGCGGCAGGTCCCAGTTGCGGAACGTCGTCGTCGCGACGCGTGGGTCCGCGGCCCACGAGCCGCCGCGCAGGACGCGGTAGTCCTTGTCGAAGAAGACCTCGGAGTACTCCCGGTACGGGTGCGCGCGGAAGCCGGGGTAGCCGGAGAAGACCGTGGACGTCCACTCCCACGCGCAGCCGCGGCCCTCGAGGAGCCCGCCGGCGCTCTCCGGGTCCTGCTCCCAGGTCGCCGCCCTCTCCCACTCCGCCTCGGTCGGAAGACGCGCGCCGTGCGCGCGGGCGAAGGCGTCGGCCTCGAACCAGGAGACGTGGCACACCGGAGCGTCGGGATGCCCGTCCCTGATCGCGGGGTGACAAGCGATGTCCTCGTCGAGCTTCCACGCCCAGCCCTCGCGGGACCACCACTCGCGGCGCTCGTATCCGCCGCCCTCGGTGAACGTGAGCCAGCTCCCGATCGTGACGGGGCGCGAGCCGATGCGGAACGCGGGGACCTCGACGCGGTGGCGCGGTCGCTCGTTGTCGTAGGAGAAGACGCCGGCCGGGGCGCCGAGGTGGTGCGTGCCGGCGGGCACGCTCACCCAGTCGCCCTCTCCGAGCTGCGGCAGCGCGCCGAGGCCGTCGGGGAGGAGGCCGGCGTGGCGCATCGCCTGGAGCATCGTCTCGGTGTGCTGCAGCTCGTGCTGGAGCACCATCTCGTGCAGCGTCCCGTCGCCCGGCCCGATGCGCTCCAGGACGTCGAGTGTGCGGCCGCGGACGGCGTCGAGCTCCGCGAGAGCCTCGTCGTGACGCAGGATCTCGATGTCGCCGCGGACGGCGCGGGGCGTCTCGAAGGCGTCGTAGAGCGCGGCGAGCTCCGGACGATGGAGCGGCTCCCCGCCGTGGCGGTGGACGAGCCAGAGATCCTCGTAGGCGGCGATGTGCCCGAGGTCCCAGACGAGCGGCGAGAGGATCGGGTCGATCTGCCTCTCGACGTCCTCGGTCGACAGGTGCGCGACGAGCCCGAGCGTGCGCTCGCGGACGGCGGCGAGGTCCGAGGCGACGGCCTCGGGGGACACCTCCGCGGGCGCAGGTGGAGCGGGGGCGGGGAACGTGCGGACGGTCATGTCTGGGCCGGTCCTCCCAAGGGACACAGCCTACGGGGCGGACTCCACGGCCCCTACCCGATCTGCGCCGAGTTCATCGCGCGTTCACGACTGTGGGACAAAGTGGCGCGTTGCCACTCTTCCGTGAGTCGAACCGGATTCCGGAGGCGCCAGGGCACCCTCAGAATCCGGTTCGACGCCTTTCGGCGCGGGGCCTACTCCGAGACGGGGGCGTGCTCCTCGTCGCGGATGACGTGCATCACCGCGTTGATGAGCGCGAGGTGCGTGAACGCCTGCGGGAAGTTCCCGAGGTGCCGGCCGGTCGCGGCGTCGAGCTCCTCGGCGTAGAGGTCGAGCGGGCTCGACAGCGACAGCAGCCGCTCGCAGAGCTGTCGGCCGCGCGTCCGCTCCCCGATCTCGAGGAGCGCGCTCACGAGCCAGAACGAGCAGATGAGGAACGTCCCCTCGTGGCCCGAGAGGCCGTCGTCGGTCTCCTCGGTGCGGTAGCGCAGGACGAGCCCGTTCTCGGTGAGCTCGTCGGCGACCGCGAGGACCGTCGCCTGCACGCGCGGGTCGTCGTGCGGGAGGAAGCGCACGAGCGGGATGAGGAGGCAGCTCGCGTCGAGCGCCGTCGTCTCGTAGTGCTGCGTGAAGACGCCGCGCCCGTCGACGCCCCGCTCGCAGATCTCGGAGTGGATCTCGTTGGCGACCTCGCGCCACTCGTCGGCGAGATCGTCCTTGCCGCGGCGGGCCGCGAGCCGGGCGCCGCGGTCGAGCGCGACCCAGCACATGAGCTTGCTCGATGTGTAGTGCTTCGGCTCGCCGCGCGCCTCCCAGATTCCCTGGTCGGGCAGCCGCCACGTCTCCATCGCCCGCTGCACCTGGTCGGCGATGACCGGCCACAGGCGCTGGGAGTTGTGCCCGTACTCCTTCGTGTGGAGGTAGAGCGAGTCGAGGACGGCGCCGTAGACGTCGTTCTGACGCTGGTCGTGCGCGCCGTTGCCGATGCGGACGGGCTTCGCGCCCTCGTACCCGGAGAGGTGGTCGAGCGTCTGCTCGGTGAGCTCGCGCTCGCCGCCGATCCCGTACATGATCTGGAGGCCGCCGTCGTCGTTGCGCTCCGCATCGGCGACGAACTGGATGAAGTCGTCGGCCTCCCAGTTGAGGCCGAGCGAGTTGAGCGCCGACAGCGTGAACGTCGCGTCGCGCATCCACGTGTAGCGGTAGTCCCAGTTGCGCTCGCCGCCCGGCGTCTCCGGGAGCGAGGTCGTCGCGGCCGCGACCATCGCGCCCGTCGGTGCGTACGTGAGCCCCTTGAGGACGAGCGCCGAGCGCTGGAGGTGCCCGCGCCAGCGGTGGTCGGGGAACTTCCCGTCCGCGAGCCAGCCGCGCCAGAACTCCGATGTCGTCTGCAGCGCGATGTCCGCCTCGAGCACGCTCCTGGGTCCGTCGAGCAGGCGCGACCAGGAGAGCGCGCAGAACCGCGTCTCGCCGGTCTCGAGGCGGTGGCGCGCCCGTGCGCAGCCTCCCTCGATGCCGAGCCGCAGGTCGCTGATGAGCCGCATCCGCTGGTTCCCGGCGCCCGTGGCGTCGACCGCCATCGGGTCCCCCTCGACGCGCTCCCACAGCGCCGGCTCGCGACCGTAGTCCCACATCGGCTCGCAGAGCAGCTCGATCTGCGCCTGGCCGTGGATGCACGTGATGGTGCGGACGAGGACGTGATGGGCCTCGAAGTCGGTCGGCGGCCGCGTGTGGGCGGTCGCCGCACCCTGCTCGCGCTCCCGCCAGTGGCCGATGACGAGGGCGTCGCGCACGACGAGCCACCCCGTCGGCGTCATCCACGTCGTCTCGAGGATGTTCGTGCCGGGCTCGTAGCGCCGGCCAGCCGGGACGCCCATCGACGAGGGGCCGAGGCGGAAGCCGCCCGCGGAGCGGTCGAGGACCGCGGCGAAGACCGATGGCGCGTCGAACCGCGGCGGGCAGAGCCACTCGACCGTGCCGTCCGGTGCGACGAGCGCCGCGGTGTGGCAGTCGGACAGGAACCCGTAGTCCGCGATCGGCGGAAAGGGGGAGACGGCCGGGAGGCGCTCGACGAACGGCGTCGGGTCCGCCTCGAACGGCGTGTCCATGAACGGGTCCATGCCGCCGCGGCGCGGCGGATGGCCGCCGGCACGGCTGCCGGCGCCCCCCTTGCCGCGGACGGCGGGATGGATCGGCGCCCCGTTCGCCTCGCGGCCCGTCGGAGCGCCGGGCCCGGTGGGACCGCTCGGGGCGCTGTCGTCGGACGTCGTGGGGTCTGTGGTCGCGCGCTCGGGCGGAGGAGTCACGTCCACAGGATTGCGCAGTCCCACGGGCACGACCACCTGCCGCAAGCGATGATGCCGCGGACGCGGCCGAGCTCAGCGGACCCGCAGCCTGAGCACGACGGTCCCGAGGCGGTCGAGCCGCTTGCCTCGCGGCGCGCGCACGGTGACGATCACGCGGTCCCCGGGAGCCTCGATCGCGTGCAGCAGCTCGAACATCGCGAAGTCGGGGATCTCCCCGCTCCCGGGCACCTCGGGGCCGAGGTCGTCGCCGTCGAGGAGCTGGTCGGCGACGCGGATCGGCGTGCGCATCGCCTTCTGGCGGCCGCTTCGCACGTCGATCGAGATCGGGACGATCGCGAGCCGGTGCCGGCGCCTGTCGCCCTCGCGACGCACGTACCGCGTCGTCCCGGCGATCGAGATCGCGCGCCCGTCGATGACGAGCGGCTGGGTGTACGTCGGCTCGTCGGAGTACCCGCGGATCGGGACGGTGCCGCGCTGCGTGAAGCGCTCGTCGAACTCGAGGTCGTCACGCAGCTTGACGATGATGTCGCTCGCGCCGGAGAGGAAGCCGCCGTCGACCGGCGTGAGGAAGTCGAGCGCGCCTCCGCCGACCGCGCTGTGGCCGACCGACCGCGTCCCGCTCGCGTCGATCGCGAAGGTGAGCGGCGTCGTCTCGTCCTCCGGGCCGCTGCCCGGCAGCTGGTTCTCGCCGACCACCGCGACCGCGCCGCCGGCGCCCGGGGCGAGATCGTGCACGGCGTTCTCCGCCGGGCCGTCGTCGAAGTCGGTGATCCAGACGCCGCCGGTGCCGAAGGAGGGGTCGGGCCTGCCGTCCGAGAGCAGGCGCACGACGACGTGGGAGCGCTCGGTCGGCCCGTCCGAGCGCACGACGCCGCCGACGAGGATGCGGCCGCCGGGCACGAGCGCGACGGCCCGCGCCTGTCCGGTCGCGTCGAGCATGGCGGACCCGCCGGGGCCGAACGAGCGATCGGGCCGCCCGTCGGGGCGGAGCTGTGCGACCGCGAACGACGGCTCTCCATCCACGTCGCGGCTACCGGCGAGGAGGACGCTCCCGTCGGGCCGGCGGACGGCGTCGACGACCGAGCCGCGGTAGACCCACGAGCCGCGGGTCCCGAAGGTCCGGTCGAGGCGGCCCGAGCCGGTGAGCCGTCGCAGGACCGTGCGGGACGAGGTTCCGTCGACGAGCAGCGTGCGGCCCTTCGAGAGGGGGACGGCCATGTCGATCTGCTGGCTGAGTCGCACGACGCCGCGGTCGCCGAAGGTCCTGTCCGTCGAGACGGAGGCCACCGCGGGGCCGGCCGTCGTGGCGAGGGCGCCGCAGATGAGCGCGGTGATCAGGTGCGCCTGGCCTCGCATGGCTGCTCCCGTCGTCGTGGACCGTCCCCCGGCGCAACGCTAACGCGCCGGACGGCCGGCGTCGAGGCCGGTCAGGCGAGCTCGCCCGCCGCCTCGGTGTCGGCGACGACGACGAGGCGGTCGCGCCGCAGGAGCGAGGCGGGCGTCGCGGGCGAGCGCGTGCCGAGCGCCCGGGCGAGCGCGTCGCGCTTCTCGCGGCCGGTGACGGCGAGGAGGAGCGCGTGCGCCTTGGAGAGCGTCTCGAGCGTGAGCGTCACCCGGTCGGGCGGCGGCTTCGGGGCGCCGCGCACGGCGAGGACGCGCGGCCCTCCGGCGAACGTCTCGAGCTCGGTCGAGGACGGGAAGAGCGACGCGGTGTGACCGTCCTCGCCGAGGCCGAGGAGGACGAGGTCGAGCCGCCGGACGCCGAGCTCCTCGGCGTAGCGGCGCGCCGCGGCGTCGGGGTCGTCGAGCTCGCCGAGGACCCGGTGCTCGGAGGCGAGCCCGTGACCGCGGCCGGCGAGGAGCGTCTCGTGCACGAGCCGGTGGGTCGAGTCGGGATCGTCCGGGGGGACGCAGCGCTCGTCGGCGTACCACACGTGGAGGTCCCGCCAGGGGAGGTCGCGGCCCGCGAGAAGCTCGTACGCGCGTCGCGGCGTCCGGCCGCCGGAGAGGGCGACGTGGGCCTCCCCGCGCGCGACCGCCGCGACGCGGACCGCGCGCTCGAGGCGGTCGGCGATCTCGCCGGCGACCGCCTCCGCGTCGCGGACGACGACGAGCCGGCTGCCTCCGGGGCCGGGCCGCTCACCGCTCACGACTCCCTCCGCCGGGCGTTGAGCGCGGGGTGGCTCGACGCGTGCTCGCGGTCGGCGCGGATGACGTGGAGGACGGCGTTGATGAGCGCGAGGTGCGTGAAGGCCTGGGGGACGTTGCCGAGCTGACGGCCGCTCGCCGGGTCGATCTCCTCGGCGTAGAGGAGCAGCGGCGAGGCGTAGCCGAGGAGCCGCTCGCAGAGCGCGCGGGCCTGGGCCGCCTCCCCGATCTCCGCGAGCGCGCTCACGAGCCAGAAGGAGCAGGCCGTGAACGCGCCCTCGTCGCCGCGCATCCCGTCGTCGGTCTCGTGGACGCGGTAGCGCGCGAGGAGGCCGTCGACCGCGAGCTCGTCGCGGACGGCGTGGACGGTGGCGACGATCCGCGGGTCGTCGGGCGGCAGGAACCGGACGAGGGGGAGGAGGAGCGTGCTCGCGTCGAGGGCGCTCGTCCCGTAGTGCTGGACGAAGACGCCGCGCTCGTCGACCCCGTGCTCGCACACGTCGGCCCGGATCGCGTCGGCGGCCTCCTGCCAGCGGGTTGCCCTCTCGTCGTCGCCGCGCAGCCGGGCGAGCCGGGCTCCGCGATCGCACGCCACCCAGCAGAAGACCTTGGACGTGACGAAGTGCTGGGGCTCCCCGCGGATCTCCCAGATGCCGCGGTCGGGCTCCCGCCACCTCTCGATCGTCGTCTCGACCTGGTGGACGACGATCGGCCACATCGACTCGGGCAGCTGGTCGCGCGACTTCGTGTGGATGTAGACCGAGTCGAGGTAGGACCCCCACACGTCGTGCTGGTTCTGGTCGTAGGCCCCGTTGCCCACCCGGACGGGCCGCGCGCCCTCGTAGCCGTCGAGATGGTCGAGGGTCCGCTCGGTGAGGGTCTTCTCCCCGTCGATCCCGTACATCACCCGCAGATGGGGGTCCTCGCGCGCGACGTCGAGGATGAACGCGAAGAAGTCGCTCGCCTCCCAGTCGAAGCCGAGCGAGTAGAGCGCCCACAGGGAGAACGTGGAGTCGCGGATCCACGCGTACCGGTAGTCCCAGTTGCGCTCCCCGCCCGGCGTCTCGGGGAGGGAGGTCGTCGTCGCGGCCGTGAGCGCGCCCGTCGGCGCGTAGGTGAGGCCCTTGAGGGTGAGCGCGCTGCGCTGGAGGTACGCCCGCCAGGGATGGTCCGGGAACTCGCCGCGCGCGAGCCAGTCGTGCCAGAAGTCGGCGGTGACGACGAGCCGGTCGTAGGCCTCCTGCGAGGTCCGCGGCGCGGCGTGCTCGGTCCACGAGAGCGCGAGGAACGCGGTCTCGCCGTCGTGCAGCGTCGAGCGCAGGACGGCGTGCGCGCCCTCGACGCCGAGTCGCAGGTCGCTCGTGAGCGTCAGCGCCGGCCCGTCGCCGCCGTCCGCCGGCCGGCCGGTGACGACGTGGTACCCGTCCTCCGCGTACTCCCAGGCGACGCGACGCCGGCCGTAGTCGAGCTTCGGGTCGCAGTCGGCGCTCATCTCCACCGACCCGTTGACGCATCGCATCATCCGCAGCAGGACGTGATCGGCGTCGTGGTCGTTCGGCGCCCGCCGGTGGGTGTGGGAGCGCTCGTCCTCGTGGTGCCACGGGCCGACGAGGAGGAGGTCGCGGACGACGACCCAGCCGGTGCGCGTCTGCCACGTCGTCTCGACGATCATCGTCCCGGGCACGTAGCGACGGCCGGCAGGCACCGTCATGCCGGTCGGGGCGAGCCGGAAGTAGCCGGCGTCGCGGTCGAGGAGGGCGCCGAAGACCGACGGGCCGTCCATCCGCGGGAGGCACATCCACTCGACGCTCCCGCTCGGCGCGACGAGCGCGGTCACCTCGCAGTCGGAGAGGAAGGCGTAGTCGCCGATCGGCGGGAAGGGGCTGCCGCCGAGGGTCGTCGCCCCGATCGACCACCTCATGCGACGAGCCTCTCGGCGATCCGGAGCGCGGGAAGGTAGGTGGGGTCGCGCAGGAGAGCCTGGCGGATCCCCTCGCCGAGGATGCCCGACTCCCCCCGCGAGGCGCCGAGGAGCGTCCACTGCGCTTGCTCGGACCCGGGACGCGCGCGTGTCGCGCGCAGTCCTCCGGGCGCGCGGTCGAGCGCGAGCGACGTGCCGTCGGCCGTCGTGAGGGTGAGTCCGGAGAGCCCGGGGACGTCCTGCCCGCGGGCGACGCGGAGGTCGACGAGGACCTCGTCGCGCCGTCCGCGCAGACGTGCGCATGCGCCGGAGTCGCTGCGGACGAGTCCGGCGGCCTCCCAGCCGAGGCGGGACGCGAGCCATCCGGCGAGGAGGAGCGCGGCCGCCAGCGAGGCGTGGTGGTAGCGGATCTCCACGCGGCTGAGCGCCTCGAGGGCGGCGCGCCGCCCGGGCGGGTCGAAGGTCGCGGCGATCCGCTCCCGCCATGGCGTCGAGCGGAGCCACGCGAGGTCGACGACGTACGTCTCGCCGCTGAGGTCGAGCGCGCGGCGGATCGCCGCCGGCGGGTCGGGGTCGGCGACGGAGTCGACGAGCGCGATCTGCGCGACCTCGAGCAGGGCCCGCACGGCGTCGTGGTGCCCGTGCGGCGCCCATGCGACGGTCGGCACGTCGGGCTTCGCGAGCGGGTCGATGATCGACGAGAGGTGCGCGAGGTGTCTGGGCCCGAGATCGAGCACGATCGTCTCGCGTGCCGGAGCGAGCTCGCCGGCGGCGACGGCCGCGGGCGGCGCCGCCTCGGCCGAGAGGGTCGCGAGGGCGTCGAGCGTCGTGCGTCCCTCCTGCACGGCGCACACGATCGTCCGGGAGGGGTGGTACCGGCCGACGCGTGCGAGCCGGTTCGCGATCTCCCCGCTCCACGCGCGGTCGACGACGACGACGAGGTTGAGGACGCGGGTCGTGACGGTGGAGGGATCCTCGCGCTGGCGGTCGGCCTCGAGATCGCGGACGCCTTCCGCGATCTCGGACGGCGTCGCGTCCTGCGCTCCCCACACGGTGTCGGTCGTCGTCGGCATCCGCTCTCAGATACGGCGCCAGCGGTCGTGTGGACGGAGGAGGGTCCCGGCCTCTGCCGGCCCCTGCGAGCCGGCGGCGTATCGCGGCAGCTCGCTGCGTCGCTCGGACCACCGGGTGACGATGGGGTCGCAGATCCGCCACTGCGCCTCCGCCTCGTCGCCGCGGGTGAAGAGCGTCGCGTCGCCGCGCATCGCGTCGATGATGAGGCGCTCGTAGGCCTCCGGGGACTGGCTCACGAAGGCCGTGCCGTAGAGGAACTCCATCTGCACGGGCCGGATCCGCATGCGCGTGCCCGGGATCTTGGCCCCGAGCGAGAGCGAGACGCCCTCGTTCGGCTGGATCGACATGACGAGCTCGTTCGGCGCGAGCGTGCCGCCGGTCGCCACCTCGTCGAAGGCGACGTGCGGCACCGGCTTGAGCGTCACCGCGATCTCCGTCGCCTTCCGCGCGAGCCTCTTGCCCGTCCGCAGGTAGAACGGCACTCCCGCCCACCGCCAGTTCTGCACACCGAGACGGAGCGCCGCGTACGTCTCGGTCGTCGACCCCTCGCGGACGCCGTCCTCGTCGAGGTAGCCGCGGACGGCGTCCGCCCCGGCCGTCCCCGCGGCGTACTGCGCGCGGACCGCGACGTCGTCGACCTCCTCGGGCCGGGGAGGCCGGATCGCCTTGAGGACCTTCACCTTCTCGTTGCGGACCTCGTCGGCGCCGAGGTCCGCCGGCGGCTCCATGCAGAGGAGGCACAGGAGCTGCAGCATGTGGTTCTGGACGAGGTCCCGGAGCGCTCCCGCGCTGTCGTAGTAGCCCGCCCGCGACCCGATCCCGATGTCCTCGGCCGCGGTGATCTGGACGCTCTGGATGTGGTCGCGGTTCCACAGCGGCTCGAACATCCGGTTCGCGAACCGGAACGCGAGGAGGTTCTGGACGGTCTCCTTGCCGAGGTAGTGGTCGATGCGGAAGACCTGCGACTCGGAGAAGACGTCGAGGACGCGGCGGTTGAGCTCGACGGCCGACCCCAGGTCGGTGCCGAACGGCTTCTCGATGACGACGCGCGTCGACGCCTCCGCGCAGCGATCGAGGCCGTGCGCGCCGAGCTGCTCGACGATGGTGGTGAAGAACGAGGGGGCGGTGGAGAGGTAGAAGACCCGGTTGAACGCCGGCTCCCCGCCGGCCTGCGCCCCGGCCTCCCGGTCGAAGGAGCGGAGCGTGCGGTCGAGGTCCGCGTACACCTGCCCGTCGCCGAAGGCGCCGCTCACCCAGCGGACCTCCGCGAGCAGCGCGTCGAGGACGTCCTCGTCGGGCGTCCGGCGCGAGAACTGGCGGATCGCCTCCGCCGCCTCGGCCCGGAAGTCGTCGTCGCCGAGGCGGCTCCGGGAGGTCCCGACGAGGCGGAACCGCTCGGGCAGCGCGCCCTCGTGGGCGAGGTTGTAGAGCGCGGGGAGGAGCTTGCGCTTGGCGAGGTCGCCCGTCGCGCCGAAGATGACGAGCGCGGTCGGCGGGACCGGCAGCCGCTCGAGACCGGCGGCGAGCGGGTTCTCCCCGGGCGCCGCCGCGGACTCGGCGTGCGCGCTCATCAGCCGTCCGCGCGCCGCTGGACCGAGTGCCCTCCGAACTGGTTGCGCAGCGCGGAGAGGACCCGGTGCGTGAAGTCGCCGTTGCCACGCGAGTAGAAGCGCGCCTGGAGCGCCGCGGTCATCACCGGGACGGGGACGTCCTTGTCGATCGCGTCCTCGATCGTCCAGCGCCCCTCGCCCGAGTCGGCGGTGTACCCGTCGAGCCCCTCGAGCTCGCCGCCCTCCTCCTCGAAGGCCTTGGCCGCGAGCTCGCACAGCCACGAGCGGACGACGGAGCCCTGCATCCAGAGGTGGGCGATCTGCGCCTTGTCGAGGTCGTAGTCGCTCTTGTCGAAGAGGTCGAAGCCTTCGGCGTAGGCCTGCATGAGCCCGTACTCGACGCCGTTGTGGACCATCTTCACGTAGTGGCCGGCGCCGACCGGCCCGACGTGCGCCCACCCCGGCCCGTGCTCCGGATGGGGCGGCGGCGCGAGGACGTCGAGGAACGGCGCGACCCTCCGCACCGCCTGCTTCGTCCCGCCGACCATCATGCAGTAGCCCGCCTCCAGCCCCCACACGCCGCCGCTCGTGCCGACGTCGACGTACTGGACGCCGGAGGCCCGGAGCGCCGCTGCGCGCGCCGTGTCGTCGGTCCACTTCGAGTTGCCGCCGTCGACGACGACGTCGTCCTTCTCGAGGAGGTCGGCGAGCGCCTCGACCGTCGACTGCGTCGGCGCTCCCGCCGGGACCATCACCCACACGACCCGGGGACGGGGAAGCTGCGCGACGAGGTCCTTCAGGCTTCGCGCGCCCGTCGCCCCGTGCTCCTTCGCGGCGCCCACCGCGGCGCGGTCGCGGTCGTAGGCGACGACGGAGTGGTCGGAGTCCCGGAGGATGCGGGCGACCATGTTGCCGCCCATCTTCCCGAGGCCGACGAAGGCGATGTGGGCCATCAGAGGTGCTCCTGGAGACGGGCGGTGAGGGCGCGCAGTGCCCCGGCGGGGTCGTCGCCGGGGAGCGTCACGCGCTCGGCGGGGCGCCCGGTCGCGCGCAGGGTCCGCAGGTCCCCGAGCGCCTGGGCGCGCTTCAGCGTCTCGAAGCCGTAGGGGCGACCGGGGATGGCGATGTCGGGGGCGGAGTCCGCGACGAGCTGCAGGAACCGCCCGGTGGGCGGGCCGCCCTTGTGGAACTGGCCGGTCGAGTGCAGGAAGCGCGGGCCGTAGCCGAAGGTCGTCGTCGCGCGGGTCGCGTCGCGGACGACGCGCCGCAGCTCCTCGGCGGCCGCGTCGAGCTCGCGGGACGGCGGGGCGTAGGCCATGACCGCGAGGTACTCGGGGGCGGCGAGCCCTCGCACGAGCCCGGCGAGCGCCGCGTCGTCGGCGTCCGGCCCGGCGTCCGGCCGCTCCTCGCCGAGGACGGCGTTCGTCGCGTCCTTCGCCGACTGCACGTCCGGCTGGTCGAAGGGGTTGATGCCGAGGACCCAGCCCGCGACGGCCGTCGCGAACTCGGCGAGGACGAAGACGGCGCCGAGGTCGCCGGGCCCGGAGGCGTCGATCGTGAGGATCGGGTGTCCCGCGTCCGCGAGGCCGGACAGGTCGCGCTCCGGGGCCCCGGCGACCCGGACGTGCGCGAAGACGCGGTCGTCGCCGTAGACGGCGGCGGCGCCGAGCGGCTCGTCGGCGACGGGGAGCGCGCCGCGGGCCTCCTTGCCCGTCGACTCCGCGACGAGCTGCTCGAGCCAGAGGCCGAGCGAGGCGAGCGGCGGGTCGACGAGGAACGTGAGCTTGTCGCGGCCGCGTGCGGCGAGCTCGCCGATCGCGACGCCGAGCCGGAGTCCCGGGTTCGCGGCGGCGTCCCGCGCGGCGCACGCCGCGGCGGCCCGTCGCGAGCCGGCGGCGAGCGCGTCGAGGTCGGCGCCCATGAGGGCCGCGGGGAGGAGCCCGAAGACCGACATCGCGCTGTAGCGACCGCCGATCTCGGGGACGCCGAGGAAGGTGCGTCGGAAGCCGTGGGACCGCGCGAGGTCGACGAGCGACGAGCCGGGATCGGTGATCGCGACGAAGCGGCGGCCGGCGTCGGCGTCGCCGACCGCGGCGCGGACGCGTGCGTCGAAGTGGTCGAGCGCGCTGCGCGTCTCGATCGTCCCGCCGGACTTCGTCGCGACGACGAAGAGCGCCCGGGCGAGGTCGATCGACGCCTCGACGTCACGGACGGCGCCGGCGTCGGTCGAGTCGAGCATGTGGAACACGGGACGCCCCGCCACGTCGCCGACGGAGCGGTGGACGACCTCGGGGGCGAGCGACGAGCCGCCCATCCCCAGGAGGACGACGTCGGCGATGCCCTCGTCACGGACCTCGCCGGCGAATGCGGCGACGTCCGAGAGGAGCGCGGGGTCGGGGTCCGCGGCGTCGAGCCAGCCGAGGCGGTCGGCGACCTCGGGCCGGCCGGGGAGGCCCCACACCGTGTCGTCGCGCTGCCAGATCCGCCCGACGACGTCCTCGGCGACGGCGCGCTCGAGGCGCGCGTTGACCGCCGCGTCGAGCCCCGGTGAGAGAACGGGCTCGGCGATCGGCTCGGACGGGCTCTCGGGCACGGCGGGCGGTCTCCCTTCGTCGGCGTCGCGTTGGGGCAACCCTTTCACGAATCGCCCGATCTCCAAACGTGCGACGAGCCCGGACGCGACTCGGGCCGCGGCGGTTGCCGCGGCCCGAGCGCCTGGACCGGCTGTGGAGGCGGGTCCGACCGGAGGTCAGTGGCCGCCGCCCGCGGGGGCCTCGCCCGCCGCGAAGACGCCGACCGCGCCCTTCACCATGTCGCCGAAGGCGTGGGTGACGAACGGGTAGGAGCCGTCCTCGGCGAGCGTGAACTCGACCCAGCCGCCCTGCGAGGGGGCGAGGTTGACGGTCTGGACGTGCTCGCCGACCGTGCCCTCGATGACGGTGCGGTCGAAGACCGTCCCGATCACGTGGAAGGCGCTCCAGATCGAGGGGCCGGCGTTGAGGACGTAGACGCGGACCTTCTCACCGGGCTGCACCTCGATGGGGTGCTTCTCGTACTGGTTGGCGTAGCCGTTGAACGTGATCGCGTCCGGCGCCTTCGCCTTCATCTTGCCGAGGTCGGCGTTGTCGCCGACGTTCGGGCCGAGGTAGAACTCCTGCTGGGTGATCCAGAACTCGTGGTCGGCCGGCGCCATGTCCTTCGGCTTGACGATCATGGTGCCCACCATGCCCGCCCCGGTGTGCATGAGCACGGGAGCGGTCGCGCAGTGGTACATGAACACGCCCGGGTGGTCCGCGGTGAACCGGAACTCGTGGGTCTCTCCCGGAGCGATCGTCGCGAACGCCTTGTTCGGCGCGACCTCGGAGGAGTGGTAGTCGACGGAGTGCGGGAACCGGACGTCCATCGACTCGTCGCCGCCGTTGACGAGGGTGATCTCGACCTCGTCGCCCTCGGTGACGACCATCGGCGTCGAGGCGCCGGAGCCGCGAAGGAGCTCGCCGTTGACCCCGTAGGACCAGACGCGGGTGGCGGGAAGGTCGTCGGACACCTTCGTCACGTGCTCGAAGACGTCGACGCGGAACTTCTTCACGTCGCCCTCGGGCGTGGCGGGCAGGCGCGGGTCGACGGGCGAGAACTCCTCGACGGGCTCGTCGCTCGAGCCGGCGGGTGTGGGGGCGATCGGCGAGCCGCCGGCGGGTCCGCCGGCTGCGCTCTCGACCGGAGCCGCCGTCGCGACGCCGTCGGTCGACGCCTTGCTGACGACGACCGCGAGCGCGATCGTCATGAGGAGCGCGAGGACGCCGGCGACGAGCATGACGCTGCGGTCGATGATCGGCTCGTCGACCGGGCGGCGGTCGCTCTGCTCCTCGGGGGCCTCGTCGGGCTTGCGCGAGCGCAGGATCGAGGCGGGATGGGGGATGGTCGGCACGGTGGGTCACCTCTGTGGTGGGCGGGTCTGCGATGCACGGTCAGGATCGGGCCCGGGCGGCGCCCGCACATGCGTGAGAGCCCTCGTCATCCACTGCGGCAAGTGCCGCTCCCGTTGCGGAAAGCCCGCGACCTCTTCTCGGTGTCTCCGACGAATGCTGCGATTTCCGGCGCGGCGGTGCGACACGTGTGACACGTCTCTCACACGCGCCGTGCGGCGCTATGGTCGGACCGCGATGAGCGATCCGCGCGATCCGGGCGGTTCTCGCCGCCGGCGCTCCGGCCGGCCGGTCGGCCTCGTCCGGGCGCTGCCCGCCGTCCTCGCGATCGCGCTCACCGCGATCGGCTTCCTCGTGCTGCTGCTCGTCCTCCTCGGCTGACCGCCGAGAGGGCCGCTACTCCCGCAGCCGCCGGCCGATCTCGGCGAGCCGCTCGCGCGGGAGCGTCTCCTCGAGGTGAGGGAACACCTCGCGCTCCTCGAAGCGGACGTGCGCGGCGAGGAGCTCGCCCACCTCGTGCGCACGCTCGATGCGGGGCTCACGCGCGAGCGACGAGATCGCCGCGCGGAGCCGATCGTGCTCGTCGAGGAGGCGGCGGGCCATCGGGTCGGGCAGCTCGTCGAGGAGGACCTCTTCCTCGGCGGCGAAGTGCGCTCCGCCGGCGTCGTCGAGGAAGGACTGCGACCCGGCGGCGATCTCCGCGACGTCGCTCGCGTCGGCGCGGCGCAGTCGCAGGGCCACCCCGAGCGCGACGTGGTGCTCGCGCGAGAGCGGGGCGAGCTCGGGCGCGCGCCTCATGCCGCGCTCGGCGTGTCCGCGATGCGGTGGCAGGCGATCCACTGGGTGAGGTGCCGGCCGACGAGCTTCGCGGGGGGCCACCAGGACGCGTCGGTGCTCGCCGTCCCCGTCTCCGGCGTGGGACGCCCGTCGGCGGACAGCTCGGTGCGCAGGAAGAGCGGCTGGCGGCCGCCGAAGATCGCTGCCCGGAGCACCTGGCGCGCGCCGCCCGGCCCGCCGGTCGCGTCGACGCCGCCGAGGATGTCGATCGAGGCGGCCTCCGCCTGCTGGGCGGCGAGACCGCCCTGCTTCACCGGGCGATCGGTGATGTCTCCGGCCGCCCACACGCCGTCGAGGCCCGTGACGCGGCCGCGCGGGTCGGTGGGGACGAAGCCGCTCGTGCGCCCCGCGACGCCCGCGACGCGCCGGCCGGCGAGCGAGGGCACGGCGACGACCCGGTCGGCGCGGATGTGGCAGCCGCACGCGAGGTGCAGGCCGCTGCGGTCGACCGCTCGGGGCGAGCGCCCCGGCACGAGCATCACCCCGTTCTCGGCGAGGAGGTCGCGGACCGCGGCCGAGGGGCGCGGGCCGAAGACCTCGAGCGGCGTCTGCTCGGGCGTGACGACGGTGACCTCGGTCGCGTGCCCGCTCTCCTGCGCGAGACGCGCGGTCTGCAGCGCGAGCTCGTAGACGGGAAGGCTCCAGGCGGTGCCCGCCGGAACGGTGAAGACGACCCGTCCCGCCCTCCCGGCGCGGATGTCGTCGAGGACGCCGCGCAGCCGCACCTCGTCCCGGTGGTCGCGGAAGGTCGTCGCGCCGGGGACGCCGACACGCGCGCGGGCGCCGAGCGCGAGGAGGAGCGCGTCGTACTCGAGGATCCTCCCGCCGGCGAGTCGGGCGCGACGGGAACGCGGGGACACCGCCGAGAGCCGGTCGGCGTGGACGCGAGCCCCGCACTCGGCGGCGATGCCGCCGAGGTCGAAGCGGGCGACGGCGGTCTCCCGGAACGGCGCGAGCGTCGAGTCGGGGCGGATGCGGGGGCGGCGCTCGGGCGTGACGAGCGTGAGATCGACGTCCTCGCGGGCCGTCGCCCGCAAGGCGAGGAGCGCCTCTCCGGCGGCGACTCCCCCTCCCGCGACGAGGACCCGGAGCGGTCGTGCAGCGGCCATGGAGCGAGCATCAGGACACCGCCGGCGCGCGTCATCCGTGTCTCTCGGACCGCCTCTGCGGAGAACTACCGATGCAGGGACGCCCACAACCTGATCTCGGCGGTCCCCGACGCACGTCGGCTCCGTCGGTCAGGATGTCCCGCCATGAGGGCGATGCAGATCACCGAGCTCACGGGTCCCGAGAGCGCGCTTCACGAGGCCGACCTCCCGGACCCCGAGCCGTCCCACTTCATGACGCCGGGCTCCGGCGTCGTCATCGAGGTGAAGGCCGCCGGGGTGTCCTTCCCCGAGGTCCTCCAGAGCCGTGGCGAGTACCAGTTCAAGCCGGAGATGCCCTTCACGCCGGGCAGCGAGATCGCGGGGGTGGTCCGCGCGGCCTCCGACGACGCGCCGTTCTCGCCCGGCGACCGCGTCATGGCGTTCTGCTTCCTCGGCGCGTTCGCCGAGGTCGCGGTCGCGCCCGTCGCGTTCACGTTCCCGCTTCCGGAGTCGTTCGACTTCGCGCAGGGCGCCGCGCTCATCCTCAACTACCACACCGCCTACTTCTCGCTCGTCACGCGAGGCGCTCTGCGGTCCGGGGAGACCGTGCTCGTGCAGGGGGCCGCGGGCGGCGTGGGGACCGCGACGATCCAGGTCGCCAAGGGTCTCGGCGCGCGGACGATCGCCGTCGTCTCGACGGCGGAGAAGGAGCGCGTCGCCCGCGACGCCGGGGCCGACGAGGTCGTCCGCAGCGACGGGCCGTGGAAGGACGAGGTGCTCTCGCTCACCGACGGGAACGGGGTCGACGTCGTCGTCGATCCCGTCGGCGGCGACCGCTTCCTCGACAGCCTGCGGTCCCTCGGCCGAGGGGGCCGTCACGTCGTCGTCGGCTTCACCGGTCGCTCGATCCCCGAGGTGAAGGTGAACCGGCTTCTCCTGCGCAACACCGCCGTCGTCGGCGCGGCGTGGGGCGAGTGGCTCTTCGCCGACCTCTCGCTCATGGGCACGATCCAGGCCGAGATGGACCGGCTCATCGCCGGCGGCCACATCCAGCCGCCCGTCGGGGCGCGGTATCCGCTCGACCGGGCCGGCGAGGCCCTCGCCCTCCTCGACGAGCGCGGGGCGACCGGCAAGGTCGTCCTCGAGCCCTGAGGCGGGACGATGGAGCGCGGGGCGGACCTCGCCGGGATCGCCGAGGCGGACGCTCTCCTCGGCCGTCCGTTCCCGCTCCCGGGCTGCCGGCTCCCGCTCGTGCGCTGGGTCGAGGTGCGCGCCGTCGCGGCCGGGGCCGAGGTGGCGTGGAACCTCGACGACAGCCGGCCCGGCACGCCGGGCCGGCTCGCCCTCTACGCCGGCCCCACGCCGCCGCCGGACCAGCTCGTGGGCACCACGGCCGACGCGGCGGACGCGCGGCTCGGCGCGCGGCGGGTCGCGGTGCGCCGCGTGCCCCTCGACGGCGCCCAGCCCTCGCTGCGGCCGGTCGTCGAGCTCGTGTGGGCGGCGGACGGTCTCTCGCTCCGTCTCACCGGCCAGGGGCCGTGGGCGCTCGAGGAGCTTCTCGCCGTCGCGTCGTCGGTCGGCGTCGAGACGCTTGACGGGCTCGGATAGGCTGGCCCGCCGATGGACCTCTCACGTGTGAGCCGGGGCGAGTACATCGCGATCGTCGGAGGCCTGCTCCTCCTCGCCGGGATCTTCATCAAGTGGTACGAGGCGGTGAGCGAGCTCGCGGTCATCGACGGCGAGGCGGGCCTCGGGACCTACTCCGCATGGGACGTCCACGGCATCCTGCGCTGGCTCTTCATCGCCGCCGCGCTCGCGCCGCTCATCCTCGCCTACATCATCGCGCGCGACCACCAGCTCTCGTGGCCGCGCGGCCAGCTCACGTCGATCGTCGCGATCACCGCGTTCGGCATCGTCGTCTACGTCGGGCTCATCGACCGTCCGGGCGACCCGTCCGGCCAGATCGAGCTCGAGTGGGGCTGGTACGTCGCGGTCGTCGGGATCCTGCTCATGCTCGCCGGCTCGGTGATGCGCCAGCAGGAGAGCGAGCTGCGACGCAAGCCGCCGGGCACGCTGTAGCCCCGCGGCGGGGACCCCGCCGGTCGCCGCGGAGTGCGAGGATGGCGCCCTCGAAGCGTCATCGAACCGTCCCGAGGAGACCCCGACACGCCATGACCACGCACGAGCGTCCCGATCGCAACCTCGCTCTCGAGCTCGTCCGGGTGACGGAGGCCGCGGCGATGGCGGCCTCGCGCCTCGTCGGTCGCGGCGACAAGATCGCCGCCGACCAGGCCGCGGTCGACGCGATGCGGGTCGTCCTCGACACCGTGAGCATGGACGGCACGGTCGTCATCGGCGAGGGCGAGAAGGACGAGGCGCCGATGCTCTTCAACGGCGAGCGCATCGGCGACGGCGACCCGCCGGAGGTGGACATCGCGGTCGATCCGCTCGAAGGCACGACGCTCACCGCCAAGGGCATGCCGAGCGCGCTCTCCGTCATCGCCCTCGCCCCCCGCGGCACGATGTTCGACCCCGGGCCGTGCGTCTACATGGAGAAGATCGCCGGCGGGTCGGACATCGCCGACCTCCTCGACCTCGACCGGCCCATCGGCGACACGCTCGGGCTCGTCGCCGAGCGCAAGGGCGTCGACGTGGGCGACATCACCGTCATGGTCCTCGACCGGCCGCGTCACGAGGAGGGCATCGACGCGATTCGCGAGGCCGGCGGGCGCGTGCGCCTCATCTCCGACGGCGACGTCAGCGCGGCCCTCGTCGCGGTGAGCCCGGACCGGCCCGTCGACCTCCTGTGGGGCGTCGGCGGCACCCCCGAGGGCGTCATCTCGGCTGCCGCGGTGAAGTGCATCGGCGGCGGTCTCGTCGGCCGGCTCTGGCCGCGCGACGACGACGAGCGCAAGGCCGCCGTCGACGCGGGTTACGACCTCGAGCGCCAGCTCACGCAGGACGATCTGGTCCGCGGCGACGACTGCTTCTTCAGCGCGACCGGCGTGACGGACGGGGATCTCCTCGAAGGCGTTCGCAACCTCGGACCCGGAGGATGGACGACGGAGTCGCTCGTCATGCGGACCCGCTCCGGCACCGTGCGGCGCGTGTCCGCCGTCCACGACCGCGCGAAGCTGCGGATGATCAGCGGGCAGCGCTACGGCTGACGGCGTCGCCCGCGCCGTCCTTCTCGCGCGCGGGGACCGGGTCGGGCGTCTCCTCGGGCGTCTGCTGCTCGACGGCGAGACGCCCGACGACGGACTCCTCGAGCTTGCCCCGGGCGAGGGAGCGGAGGAAGCCGTGGGTGACGATGACGTGGATGCGCGACTGCGTGTTCTCGTAGACGAAGCGGCTGATCGAGTGCGCGATCGCGGGGTAGAAGTTCGCGACCTCGACGTCGACGTGGAGCATCGAGCGGCCCGGCGTGATCGACGGCAGCCGCTGGACGTCGATCTCGAGGTAGCCGTCGCCTCCGTGGCCCGGCTTCGCGACGAGGAGGCCCTTCGCGATGCGCCAGCGCACGATCCCGCGGTTGCCGTCCATCTCGTACTCGGGGGCGCAGAAGCTGAGGAGGACGAACGGCCGGCGCACGAAGACGACGAAGCGCTCGCGCTCCGTGTACTCGACCCGGATGAGCCCGAGGGTGCACCTCGAGAGGAAGGCCCAGTAGGTGCGCGCGAGGCGCTCGAGGTTCATCGGGCTCCAGAGCCGCGCGAACTCGTCGTCGGTGAGGGTCACGTCGGCGCCCTGGATCGACCGGACGACGCCGTCGGAGGACGTCTCGGTCCGGTCGTAGGGCCGGTGGATGATGGTGTCGCCGAAGCGCTTCTCGCGGTTGAGGATCCGGCGCGCGCCGAGGAGGAACGCCGTGAAGGCGCCGATGGCGGCGCCGAGGACTGCGAGGAGGGCGACGTACGGGCGTCGCATGACGGTCAATCTACCCGCCGGCCGACGGCTCACGCGTCCCGAGCGCCTCGCGGACGGCGTCGTCGTAGCCCAGCGGGTCGTCGTTGAGCCCCGGCGGGGGCGGCCGCCGCACGATCGTCTCGACGCTGAGCCCGTCGACGAGCGGTCGCACGAGCCCGCTGTCGACCGGCGTGAAGAGACTGACCCAGTACGAGGAGAGGCGCGGGCTGAGGACGGGGACGGGGACGACCGTCGGCTCGCGGCGGCCGGAGAGCTCGGCGAAGCGGAGCATCATCTCGGCGTAGGTGAGGACGTCGGCGCCGCCGATCTCGACCTCGACGGGTGGGTCCTCCCACGTCGCGAGCCGCGTGAGGACCTTCGTGACGTCGTCGATCGCGATCGGCTGCGACCGGGTCTGCACCCAGCGCGGCGTGAGCATCGCGGGGAGCCGCCGGACGAGGTGGCGGAGGATCTCGTAGGACGCGCTGCCTTCTCCGATGATCATCGCGGCCCGCACGTGGACGAGCCCCGGGACGTGCCGTCGGAGCTCCGCGGCGGTCTCGGCGCGGCTGCGGAGGTGCTCGGAGTCCTCGGGCCCTCCGGCGAGTCCGCCGAGGTAGATGACCCGGTCGACCCCGGCGCGCGCGCACGCGGCGCCGAAGGCTGCCGCGGCGCGCTTGTCGCGCTCGGCGAAGTCGCGACCGCCGCCGCGCCCCATCGAGTGGACGAGGTAGTACGCGACCTCGATGCCCGAGAGGGCCTCGTCGAGCCCCTCGCCGGTGAGGGCGTCCCCCTGCACGACCTCGACCTCGGGCGGCAGATCGGCGTCCGCGGGGTCGCGGCGGACGAGGCAGCGCACCTCGTGGCCGGCGGCGAGCAGGACGGGGAGGAGGCGGCCGCCGACGTACCCCGTCGCTCCGGTGAGGAGGACGCGGCGGCTCGAGGGCGAATGTGGCTCGGTGTTGGGCACGTGCGGTCTACGCGACAGGCCGTGGGGCCGATGACCCCGGGGGGACGTGCCCTCGTACTCCCCACGACGAGGGGACGCCGAACATCAACGTTCTGTTGAATGTCGGCCACACACCCTGTTGCACCATGGACACGAACGGCATCGACACCCCCCGCCTCGGCTCTCCCTCTTCGAGCGAGCTCCAGATCAAGGAGGTCGCGGAGAAGACGGGCATCGCGGCCGGGACGATCCGCATGTGGGAGCAGCGCTACGGCTTCCCGGATCCCCGGCGGACGAACTCGGGCTACCGGCGCTACACCGAGCACGACGTCGACACGCTGCGGAAGGTCGTCGCCCTCCGCCACCGCGGGCTCTCGGTCCCGGCGGCGATCGAGCGGGCGCAGGACACCGGCGGCCCCGACGACCGCCCGTCGATCTACGCGGCGGTCGCGTCGACGGAGCACGGCGCTCGTCCCCAGATGCTGCGCAAGTCGACGCTCCTCGCTCTTTCGCGCGCGATGGAGCACGAGGCGCTCGCGCAGGGCGCGCGCCCCGTCCTGTTCGGCGCCTTCCAGCACGAGCCGTTCTACCGCGCGGTCGAGGCCCGCTACCGCGGGATCGCCCGCGTGGCGGACGCGGCCGCGGTGTTCGCCGACTTCCCGCAGCTCAAGCACGAGCCGGGTGCGCCGTCCGAGATCCCGATCGATCCCGACGACGTCCTCGGCAACGAGTGGGCGGTCGTCGTCGACGCGCCGGGCTACGCCGCGTGCCTCCTCGCCTGGGAGATGCCGGGGGTCGTCCCTCCGGGCGGTGACGACATGGACCGGCGCTTCGAGGCGCTGTGGACGGTCGACCCCGTCGCCACGCGGCGCGCCGCGCACGTCGCCGCGCGGCTCGCCGGGCGCGCGGATCCCGAGTACGGCGAGCGTCTCGAGCAGCTGCTCGAGAACCGCCCGCTCGCCGCGGACGCGCCGCCTCCGGCGCTCACCGCGCTCACGAACCGCCTCGTCGCGTACCTCGAGGACGCCCGCGGCTGAGGGCGCCCTCGAGGCGCTCAGATCCGCTGGATCTCCACCTCGGAGCCCGCGGGCAGCTCGCCCTCCCCCATGGGGACGAGCGCGAGCGCGTCGGCGAGCAGCATCGAGGTGAGGACGTGGGATCCCTGCGGCCCGGTCGGCGTCACCCGGTCGCCGGCGACCCGCACGCGGATCATCTCGTCGCGCGCCGGATGACGCGCGACCGGCTCGGTGAGCGTCCCCCGCCCGCGCGGCACCTCGGCGTCGGCGCCCTGGAGGGCCCGGAGAGCCGGTGCGGCGAAGAGGAGGAAGGTGACCATCGCGGACACCGGATTACCCGGGAGGCCGAAGGCGAGGACGTCCTCCCGCGTGCCGAACCACGTCGGCTTGCCCGGGCGCAGCGCGACCCGCCAGAAGCGCTCCTCGACGCCGGCCTCGCGCAGCGCGTCCTTCACGTGGTCGTGTGCGCCGACGGACACGCCCCCGGTCGAGACGACGACGTCGGCCGCGTCGAGCGCGCTCGCGACGGCCGCGCGCGTCTCCTCGGCGTCGTCCCCGACGCGGGTCCGGCCGATGACCTCGCCTCCGCAGCGGGCGAAGATGTCTTCGTTGCGGATGTTGCGGTGGATGGTATCGGCGAACGCCTTGAGCATCCGATCACCCACGATGTGGCCATGGGTATCGTTGACCGCCTTGAAGTAGTCGAGGTCGACCATGAGCAGGCTGAGCGGGGTGCGGTGGCGGACCGCGAACCGCAGCTCGCTCTCGATCCGATCGAGAAAATACCGCTGGTTGTAGGCGCCGGTGAGCCCGTCGCGCAGCGCCGAGTCCAGCATCTGTTGCTGGAACGACTCGTCGAGCCGATCGTGGTAGGTGAACTTGAGGATCGTGGTCCGGCCGAGCTGGATCTTGTCGCCGTCCTGGAGCGGCCGGGCGTCGATCGCC